>NZ_BAAAUT010000018.1:0-117260 GCF_039534085.1 Planomonospora alba | reverse complement strand
TGGCCCGCGGCCGGACCCGGCTGCCGCCGCTCGCCCCGGTCCACGGCCGCACCGCGCGGATCTCGGTGGTGGTCCCGGCCAGGGACGAGGAGGACCGCATCGGCCCGTGCCTGTCGGCGGCGCTCGCCGACCCGGACGTGACCGAGGTCGTCGTGGTCGACGACGGCTCCTCGGACGGCACGGCGCGGCTGGCCGCCGCCCTCGGCGCGCGGGTCCGCCCCGCCCCGCCCCTGCCGACCGGCTGGGTGGGCAAGCAGTGGGCGCTCCGGCACGGGGTCGAGGCGGCCCGCGGCGACGTCGTGGTCGCCCTCGACGCCGACGCACGCCCGGCGCCCGGCCTCTTCGGGGCGCTCGCCGCGGCCCTGGACGCCTACGACCTGGTCACCGCCGGGCCCCGGTTCGTCTGCGGCGGGGCCGCCGAGCAGGCGCTGCACGCCGCGTTCCTGGCGACGCTGGTCTACCGGTTCGGCCCCGTCGGCCCGCGCGTGCCGCCGCCCCCGCACCGGGTGCTGGCCAACGGCCAGTGCATGGCCTTCCGCCGTACGGCGATGCTGGCCGCGGACGGGTTCACCCGGGTCCGCGGGCACATGACCGACGACGTGGCGCTCGCCCGGGCCCTGGCCGCCGACGGCTGGGCGGTGGGGTTCCTGGACGCGGGCGGGCTGCTGGAGGTCGACATGCACGAGTCCGCGGCCGGGGTGTGGCGGGAGTGGGGCCGGTCGCTGCCGCTGGCCGACGTCACCTCCCCCGCCCGGCAGGCGGCCGACCTGGCGGTGGTCTGGCTCGCCGCGGCCCTGCCCGTGCTCCGGCTGCTCGCGGGCCGCCCCACCCGGCTCGACCTCGGGCTGCTGGCGGTGCGGCTGCTGCTGGCCGGGGCGCTGCGCGGCAGCTACCGGCGTCCGGGCCCGGGCGTGCTGCTGGCACCGCTGCTGGACCCGGCGGCGGCGCTGCGGCTGACGGCCGCGACGCTCCGCCCGGTGCGCCGCTGGCGGGGCCGCACCTACCCGGCGGTCAGGACGGGCACCGGTCCGGCGGATCCCGCTCCGCGGGGCCCTGATCCGGGCCCTGATCCGGCCCCGGGCGCTCCCGTTCGGGCGCCGGGCGGCCGCGTCCGGCCCGGGCGGCCTGACCGAAGCGCAGCCCGATGAGGCACATCAGCGCCCCGGTCCCGGCCACGTACCCGGCCGGCATGAACAGCAGCTGCAGGACGGGCAGGCCGAACACCCCGGCCCGCGCCCCGGCCGCGAAGGAGCGGCACGCCAGGGCGAACGCCGCCGTGGCCGCCGCGGCGAGCAGGAACGCGGGCGGGCAGATGACGGCGGCGCCGCCGACGAAGGTCAGGACCGACCGGCCGCCCCGGAAACCGGCGAACACCGGCCAGGCGTGCCCGGCCATCGCCGCGGCCGTCGCGGCGTACACCGGGACGGCGCCGGCGCCGGTGACCGTCCCGAGTCCGTCGGTGTGCGCGCCGGCCGCCACCGACGCGAGCAGCGCCGCGCACGTCCCCTTGAGCGTGTCACCGGCGAAGACGGGCACGGCCGCCCGCGGGCCGACGCGCTCCTTGACGTTCCAGAAGCCGGGGTTGCGGTCGCCGACGCGCCGGGGGTCGAACCCGTGCGCCCGGGCGACGAGCACCGCGACCGGCACGGATCCGAGAAGGTAGCCGCCGATGACGGCGACGAGCACGGGCACCATCGCTTCGTTCCACCTCATCCGGTACGCGGATCCGGGGGCCATGCGGTACACGGCCTTCGACCGGCCGGTGCTGGCGCGCACCCCCGGGCTGGTGTTCCGGCGGCTGCTGGGCTCCGGCCGGGGCGCCTCCATGAGCCTCGGCGCGGACCTGCGCCGCTGGGCGCTGCTGGCGGTCTGGCGCTCCGAGCGGGACCTGGACGCCTTCCTGGCCCGCTCCCCGGTGGCGGCGCGCTGGCGGCACCAGGCCCTGGAGCGGTGGCAGGTGCGGCTGGCGCCGCTGGCCTCGCGCGGGAGCTGGGGCGGGATCGACCCGTTCGGCCCGCTCGGCGCGGGCCGGTCCGGAGACGCGGACGGCGGGCCGGTCGCGGTGCTGACGCGGGCGTCGATCCGGCCGTCGCGGCTGGTCGCGTTCTACCGCTCGGTCCCGGCCGTGGACGCCCTGCTGCGGGAGCAGGACGGCTGCCTGGCCTCGGTCGGCGTCGGGGAGTGGCCGCTGGCCCGGCAGGCCACGTTCTCGCTCTGGCGCGACGCGGCCGCCGTGCGGGACTTCGCCTACCGGGACGGGGCGCACCGGCGGGTGATCGGGCGGACCCGGGACGAGGGCTGGTACTCCGAGGAGCTGTTCGCCCGGTTCGCCCCGTACGGCAGCGAAGGGACCTGGGACGGGACGGACCCCCTCGGCCCCCTCGGCCCCCTCGGCCGCGCCGATCCCCTCGGTCCCGCCGCCGGCCCTCCGCCGTAGCCGCGGCTCCGGCCGGCTCACCGTCCCCGGCCCTGCCCGTCCGGGACCGCCGCCTGGTGGGCGGCGGGCCCGGGCGGGCCGGGGACCCGTTCCGGGACGCCGCCCGCGGCCAGGTCGCGGGCCACCGCGCACGCCCGGGCGATCGTCCGGGCGCGGGAGGAGCCGTGCGCGACGACGACGGTGCGGCGCAGCCCGAGCAGCGCGGCCCCGCCGTGGGTCTCCGGGTCGTAGCGGCGCGCCACCTCCCGCAGCGCCTCCGGTCGGGCGTCCTGCGCCCGCGCGGCCATGGCCAGGACGGCCCGGACCGTCCCCTCGACGTTCTTGAGCACGACGTTGCCGGTGAAACCGTCGGTGACGATCACGTCGACGGCGCCGGCCAGCACGTCGTGGCCCTCGATGGGACCGCGGAAGCGCACCGGCAGCCGGCGCAGCAGCTCCTCGGCCCTGCGGGTCAGCCGGCTGCCCTTGCCCGGTTCCGAACCGATCGAGAGCAGTCCCACCGACGGCGTGGCCGCGCCGAGCACGCGCCGGGCGTAGGAGACGCCGAGCAGTGCGAAACCGGCGACCATCTCCGGTGTGGGGTCGCAGGTCACGCCCGCGTCGAGCAGCACGCTCGCGCCCCCGGTGGCCTGGGGCAGCGCCACGGCCAGCGCGGGCCGGAGCACCCCGTCCGCCCGGCCGACGCTCCTGACCGCGCACGAGGCGACCGCGCCGGTGGAGCCGGCCGAGACGAATGCGGCCCCCGCGCCCCGGCGCAGCAGCTCGCACCCGACCGCGATGCTGGTGTCCGGGGCGAGCGCGCCGGTGCCCCTCTCCCCCATGGGGACGACCCCCTCGGCGTGGACCACCTCGATCTCGCCGCAGGCGCCGTGGCGGGCCAGTTCCCGGCGGACCCGCCCGGCCCGGCCGACCAGCACCACCGGCACCCCGTGCTCCCGCAGCGCGGCCACGGCTCCGGCGACGGTCTCGGCGGTCCCGTGGTCCCCGCCCATCGCGTCGACGACGACCGGTCCCGGCATCCTGTCCTCCTGACGGTGCGATCCGACGTGCTCCGGGGGCGCCGCGGCCGGCGGCCCGCCCGGGGCTCTCAGCGCGTCCCGGCGGGCGCCCGGCGCTCCGCCCGGTCCGCCGTGGCCGCCGCGACCAGGTGGCGGGCGAAGACGGCCAGCCTGCGGCGGCGCGGCACGGTGGCCCTGCCCCGCAGGACGTCGTACCCGGCGGCCTCGATCCGCTCGAGGATGCCGCCGTACAGCTCGTAGGCGGCGCGCACGCACGGGCGGGAGGAGGGGGTGAGCATGTCCACGCCCTCCAGGGCCCGCCGGTAGTGCCCGCGCGCCCGCTCCGCCTCGAAGGCCAGCAGCCCGCGCAGGGCCGGGCCCGCGACGGGCCGCCCCAGGTCGGCGACGCGGACGCCGAACCGGTCCAGGTCGGCCAGGGGCAGGTAGACCCGGCCGCGCGCCAGGTCCTCGGCGACGTCGCGCAGGAAGTTGGTGAGCTGGAAGGCCAGCCCGAGCTGGCGGGCCGGTTCGCGGGCCCGTTCCGCCATGCCCGGCAGCGGCTCGAGGACGGGCAGCGTCATCGTGCCGATGACCGCGGCCGACCCCTCCATGTAGCCGAGCAGGTCGTCGTAGGTGGCGTAGCGGGTGACGGTCAGGTCGGCCCGCATCGACGCCAGGAACGCCCGGATGTCGGCGTGGTCGATGCCGAAGCAGCGCACGGTCTGCGCGAACGCGGGCAGCACGGGGTCGCCGCCGGCCTCGCCCGCCAGCGCCGGGGCGAGCCGCTCCGCCAGCCGGTCGAGGGCCGCCGCGCGGTCCCCGGTCACCGCGAAGGAGTCCACGATCTCGTCGGCGTACCGGGCGAAGCCGTACAGGGCGTGCACGTGGGGGCGCTTCCAGGCGGGCAGCAGCAGGGTCGCCAGGTAGTAGGAGCGCCCGTACCGGGCGTTGAGCCGGCGGCAGAACTCGTAGCTGCGGGTCAGCGAGACCGGCGGCGCCCCGGGCGCCCTCGGCGGGGGCCTCACCTGCCGGCCGCCAGGATGCGCTCGGCGGCCAGCCGCCCCGAGATCAGCACCGGGGGCACGCCCACGCCCGGCGCGGTGTACATGCCCGCGAAGTGCAGGCCGGGGACGCGCCGGGCGGCTCCCGCCGGGCGGAACCAGGCGGTCTGGCGGAAGCGGTGGTCCAGGGCGAACGGGGTGCCCGCCGAGTGGCCGAGCCGGGCCCAGCCGGGCGGGTCGAACACGATCCGGGGGGCGCCCGACAGGTCGCCGTAGCCCAGGCCGGCGAGCCTGGCCAGCAGCCGCTCCTCCAGGCGCGGGGTCAGCCCGTCCCACCGGCCGTGCGCCAGGTTGGGGGCGGGCTCCAGCACGGTGAGCGTGGCGTGCCCCGCGGGCGCGGCCTCGCCGTCGGACTCCGGGTAGGTGACCAGCAGGTTCGGGTCGGGCTGGGGGCGGCCGCGGGCCAGGGCGGCGAACGAGGAGTGCCAGTCGGCGCCGAAGTGCAGGGTGTGGTGGGCCTGGCCGGGCAGGCGCCGGTCGAGGCCGAAGTGGAGGACCAGGCAGGACGGCGAGTAGCGGGGGCGGCGCAGCCGCCAGTCGCCCGCGCCGCGCGGGAGCAGCCCGGCGTGGGCGCGCGGCAGGTCGCAGGCGACCACGACGCTGCCCGCGGGCAGGCGTTCCCCGGTGTCCAGCCGGACGCCGCTGACGCCCGAGGCGCCCGTCTCGACTCTGACCGCGCGCACGCCGTACCTGAGGCGGGCCCCCGTCTTCTCCGCCACGGCCGCCATCGCCCGGGGGATGGCGTGCATGCCGCCGCTGCGGGGGAAGTAGACGCCGCCGACCGTGTCCATGTGGGCGATCACCGCGTAGATGCCGAGCGCCTGCCGCGGCGACAGGCCGACGTACAGCGCCTGGAAGGTGTGCGCCTTGACCAGCCGGGGGTCGGTGAGGTGACCGCCCACCAGCCGGTCCAGCCGCCGGAAGCCGCCCAGGGCGGCCAGCCGGGCCATGCGGGCCAGCGCCGCCGGCCCGGCCAGGTTCCGCAGCCGCGTCATGTCCCGGTCGATGAAGGCGCGCCACTCGGCGGCGAACAGCTCGGCGAGCCGGGCCCGGAACCGCCGGTAGCGGGCCGCCTCGGCCGGGCCGCACAGCCGCCGCACCTCCTCCGCCATCGCCTCCTCGCCCGCCACGACGTCCAGGTGGGAGCCGTCGTGGTAGCGGAGCCGGTAGTACGGGTCCAGCCGGCGCAGCGGCAGCCAGTCGTCCATGTCCTCTCCCGCGGCGGCGAAGACTCCGGCCAGGACGTCCGGCATGGTGAGCACCGACGGCCCGGTGTCGAAGCGGTAGTCGCCCAGCCGGGCGCTCCCGCAGCAGCCTCCCGGCGCGTCCCCCGCCTCCACCACGGTGACGTCCCGCCCCGCGGCGGCCAGCCGCATCGCCGCGGCCAGGCCCCCGAGCCCGGCTCCGATCACCACGGTCGGCCCCATACGCCCTCCTCCTTCATCACCGAGGGCGGCGGCCCACGGGACGGTCCCGGTGACTGTCTGCCCTGACCCGGCCCGCTAATCTCCCGGGAACGGCCCAAGAGATCTCCGGTTCCGCCCCGCGGGCCGGGACTCCTCAGGCGGCGCCCCGGCTGCGGGCAGCCGGACGGTGAAGGCCGCGGATCCGCCCGCGCGCCGCGGGACGCTCAGCGCGGGCGGGACGCCCCGCCGCCCCCCGGGCGGTCCGGATCCTCCTCGGCGGGGTCGCGCGGCTCGACGTACGGCTCGGCGGCGGGGGGGTGGCCCGCGGCGATCTGCCGGCCGCGCACCAGCTCGGCGTCGAACTCGGCGCCCAGCAGGATCGCCATGTTGGACAGCCAGAGCCAGACGAGGAAGACCACGACGGTGCCGAGCGCACCGTAAGTCTTGTTGTAGGACGCGAAGTTCGCCACGTAGACCGCGAATCCGGCCGAGACGGCGATCCACAGCAGCACCGCCAGCACTCCTCCCGGGCTGATCCACGGGAATCCCGGCTGGCGGACGTTGGGGGCGGCCCAGTACAGCAGCATCACCAGGCACGAGACGATCAGCACGAGGACGGGCCACTTGGCGACGTTCCAGATCGTGACCGCGGTGTCCCCGACCCCCAGCGCGTCGCCCGCGATCCGGGCGAGCCGCCCGGTGAAGGTGACGATCACCGCACTCGCGGCCAGCAGGACGACCAGGATCAGCGTGAGGCCGACCCGCAGGGGGGTCAGCTTCCAGAACGGCCGCCCCTCCTCGATGTCGTAGATGGCGTTGCCGGCCCGGACGAACGCCCCGACGTACCCGGAGGCCGACCAGAGCGCGACCAGCAGACCGAAGATCGCGACCAGACCCGTCCCCTGGGTGCTGCGCAGGTTCCGCACCTGCTGCTCGACCAGCTCGGTGGCGTCGGCCGGGGCGACCGCCGACACCTGGGCCAGGAGGGTGGAGATCACGTCCTGGCCGACGAGGCCGAACAGCGAGACCAGGACGATGAGCGCGGGGAAGATCGAGAGCACCCCGTAGTAGGTGAGCGCGGCGGCCCAGTCCATCAGATTGTCGTCGCGGAACTCGCCGACCGTGCGCTTGAGCACGCCCCACCACGCTCCCGAGGGGAGCTGGGCGGGCGTCTCGGGGGCGGCCGGGCCCGCCTCCCCGCGGGCCCGGGCCGCATGCGGTGTGCTCATCTACCGGCTCTTCCGCAGCCGCGCGAGCCCCGCTCCGACCGGCTCCTTCCTGCCGAACCGCAGGATGCCGATCCCGGCGGGCTTGTTCCGCTGGAACCGCAGGATCCCGATGTCGAGCGGAGTGCGCTTGCGGGAGCGCAGGAATCCGGCGCCGAACGGCCGGCTCTGCCGGAACCTCAGCATCCCGATCCCGGAGGGGTTGTTCTTCCGCAGCCGCGGCAGGCCCGATCCGGTGGGGCTGCTCTTCATCAGCCGCGGCATCCTCATCCCGGACGATCCGGTGAGCCCCGGCATGCGCCTGGCGGGCGATCTCGTGAGCACCGTCGTGCGCGTCGCGGACGATCCGCTCTTCCGGCTCCGCAGGACGCGGATCACGACCAGGGCGACGGTGCCCAGTACGGCCAGGGTCGCCGCGGGCCGCCGGCCGGCCTCGGCCGAGACCTTCCCCGCCGCGTTCCTCACCTCGGCGGGTGTGGCGTGCCTGGCCTTGTCCAGCATCTCGGGCGCCGCCTCCTTGACCCGGTCCACCAGACCGGTGGCGGTGCCGGCCGTGGCCGCGCCCATGCGCTTGAGGTCGTCGCCCATGTGGGCGGCCTTCTCCTGTACCCGGCCCTTCACGTCGGTCTTGTGCATCAGCGCCTCCACGCTGTCTCCGAGTTCGCGGCGGGTCTCCTCGATCTCCCGCCGTACGGCCTCCTCCTGACTTCCCGGTCCCCGCGCGGCTCCCGCGCCGATCCCGGCCGTCCCGCCGCCCTCCCAGGGCGGGGTCCCGAAGTCACCGGCGGACGTCCCGTCCGGCCGGGGACCCGCGCCGGGCCGCAGGGCCGGCTCGTTCGGCGGGATGTTCAGCGATCCGCGCTCGTCCGAGGGGATGGGGGCGCCGATCTCCTGTCTGCGGGCACCGGTCACCCCCGCCTCCGCCGTGTCCCTGCCGGGACCCGGGTCGGTCTCGCTCATCGGTGTGCCCTCTCCTTCACGGCGTCGATGTCGTCCTTGACGCTGCGGATGGTCCTTTCGGGGGTCGGCGAGCCCATCGCGGACACCTGGCGCTTGCCCCGGACTCCGAGGAGCGCGGCCGCGACCAGCAGCACCGCGCCGACGACCGCCGCGGCGGCCCAGGCGGGCATCACGTACGCGAGCAGCAGGACGACCGCGGCGACCAGAGCGCCGCCGCCGTACAGGGCGACGACCCCCGCGCCACCGAACAGGCCCGCTCCTCGCCCCGCGTACTTGCCCTTCTCCGCGAGCTCGATCTTGGCCAGGCGGATCTCGTCCCTGACCAGGCGGGAGACCTCCTCGGAGACCTGCCGGATCAGCTCGCCGGTGGACAGTGCTTCTTTCGTAGCGTTCGCCATGAAGCGCCTCCTCCCTACAGAGGTAGGCGCTACCCTCTCCACCCACGGCAAACATGGGCGACCGGCCCCGGCGCGTCCCCGGCCGGGCCGCGGCGGCGCGCGGAGCGGCGCGGGAACGGAGTGCGGGGCGGCGCGCGGGGGACGGGACACGGGGGCGGACCGGGCCGGGCGGCCGGCGCCGGGGACGCGCGGGGACACGGCAGGACGCGCGGGAGCACGGGGCCGCGGGGACACGGCGGAGCGGTGGGACCGGCCTGTGGCCGGGGCCAGGTCTCCCCTCCTGCCCCGGCCACCGCCTCGGACGGGGTCATGCCCCGCGCTCCGCCGTCACGCGGTCTCGGAGGCCGCCCCCGTCTGCGGACCTCCGGGCGGCGCGGGACGCGGGGCCCTGAGCCTCCGCCGCCCGGAGAGCACGTGGCCTCGCCGCCGCCCCGCCGCGGCGCGGGCCGCCGGGCCCCGCCGCGTCCCCTGAGGGCTCGCGGGATCCGCCCGGCGACGAGCGATGACGGGAGACCACGCTAGATCGGCGGGCCTCCGCGCGGCGTCCTCCGGAAGGAGGATCCGGCCGTTACCCGGGCGGTACGGGCGGCTCCGCCGTACACCGTCCGCGGTATGCCCGATCGGCCCGGCACCCGATGGGGCGGCGCTCCCGGGCTGGCTAGCATGCGCGGGTGCGGGTGATGGCGTGGGCGGGCCGGATCGGCCGGATCGACCCCCTCCTGGTGGACGCGGCGTCCGCCGCGGGGCTCACCGCCATCACGCTCCTGTGGAGCGCGGCGGACCACAGCGGCCCGTGGCGGCGGCCGGACGCCGTGGCGGTCCTGCTGACCTGCCTGATCAACCTGCCGATCGCCCTGCGCAGGCGCGCCCCCGTCGCCGTGCTCGGCGGCTGCTCGGCCGCCGCCGTCTGCCACCACCTGCTGGGCTACCAGCCCACGGTGAACAACGTCGCGGTGCTGCTCGCCGTCTACACCGTCGCCGTCCACCGGCCGCTGCGGACCGCGCTCGCCGCCGCGGCGGCGGGGACCGCGGTGTGGTGGACGGCCTCGGCGGCGGCCGCCGGCGGGCTGGTCGTGCTGAACGGGGTCCAGAGCCTGGCTCTCGTCGGGGTCGCCGCCGCGTTCGGTTCCGGCGTCCGCCGGCTCGCCGAGCGCAACCGCCGCCTGGCCGAGCTGACCGAGCGGCTCCGGCACGAGCAGGAGGACCGGGCCCGGCGGGCGGTCACCGAGGAGCGCATCCGCCTCGCCGGAGAGCTGCACGACATCGTCGCCCACCACATGTCGGTGATCTCGGTGCAGGCGGGGCTGGCCCGCTACGTGTTCACCGCCGACCCCGGCACCGCCCGGGCCGCGCTGGACACGGTGGCCGCCACCAGCCATGAGGCGCTGGAGGAGATGCGGCGGCTGCTGGCGGTGCTCCGCCTGGACGGGGAGCCCGGCCGTGACGGCGTCTACGACCCCACCCCCGGCCTGTCCCAGCTCGACCGGCTCGTCGAGCGCGTCCGGGCCGCCGGCCTCACCGTGGACGTGCGGGTGACCGGCGGCGTCCGGCCGCTCACCCCGGGCGTGGAGCTGTGCGTCTACCGGGTGGTCCAGGAGGGCCTCACCAACGTGCTCAAGCACGCCTTCCCCGCGCGGGTGCGGGTCCGGCTGCACTACGGCGGGGAACAGCTGCGCGTCGCGGTGGCCGACGACGGCGCGCCCGCGCGGGCGACGGGCGGGTCCGGGGAGCACGGCGGGACCGGCGGATCCCGGGAGCACGGCGGGACCGGCGGGCCGGGGAGGGGCGGCCACGGTTTGATCGCGATGCGCGAACGGGTCAGGCTCTACCGGGGGACGGTGGCCGCCGGACCGCGCCCGCAGGGCGGCTTCGAGGTCGCGGTCGCGCTGCCGCTCCCGCCCGCGGCGGCGGGCCCGTCGAGCGGTGAGCGAGGGGACGAATGATCAAAGTGGTGGTCGTCGACGACCAGATCCTGGTGCGCGCCGGGTTCTCCGCGCTGATCCGGGCGACCCCGGATCTGGAGGTGGCCGGCGAGGCCTCCGGCGGCCGGGAGGCGGTCGCGCTGGCCGCCGCCGTACGGCCCGACGTGATCCTGATGGACGTGCGGATGCCCGACCTGAACGGCATCGCGGCGACCGAGCGCATCCTCGCCGCCGGGCACGCGCCGCCGAAGGTGCTGATCCTGACCACCTTCGACCTGGACGAGTACGTCTACGACGCGCTGCGGGCCGGGGCCTCGGGGTTCCTGCTCAAGGACACCCCGCCGGAGCGGCTGATCGCCGCGATCCGCACGATCGCCGCCGGCGACATGCTGTTCGCGCCCACCGTGACCCGCCGCCTCGTGGAGGCCTACACCCGGGGGCGCGACTCCGCCCTCGCCCCGCAGGCCGGTCTGGAGGCGCTCACCTCCCGCGAGGTCGAGGTGCTGCGCCTGGTCGGCCGCGCGCTGTCCAACGCCCAGATCGCCGGCGAGCTGTGCGTGAGCGAGGCGACGGTCAAGACCCACCTCAACCGGGCGATGTCCAAGCTCGGCCTGTCCAGCCGGGCACAGGCCGTCGCCCTCGCCTACGAGACCGGGCTGGTCGCCCCCCGGCGCCGGTCGTGACCCCGCCGCACCCGCCCGTCCGCGGGGTCAGCGGCCGGAGCTGAAGATGACCACCAGCACGCGCAGGCCCAGGATCGAGCTGACCACCAGCAGGCTGTAGCCGATGAGGTCGAGCAGGCCGAGGTCCGGCGTGACGGCGGGGCCGCCGTCGGTGCCGAGCAGGAGCACGGCCATGATCCCCGTGGTGGCGGCCAGGACGGTGAGCAGCGCCTGGTGCAGCAGGCCGGTCAGGTGCCGCCGGTCGCGCTCGTCGGCCAGCAGCCGCACGTTGACGCCGAACCGGCCGTGCTCGGCGGCGCCGGCGATCCGCTCGATCCTGCGGGGCAGGCGGCGCAGCATGGGCAGCAGGGCGAGGGCCTCACGGGTGGCCGCCTCCCGGATGCCCGCCACCTCGCCCCGTTCGGCGAGGTGGCGGGCGGAGAAGGCGCGGGCCTCGGCGACGACGTCGAATCCGGGCGCGAGCCGGGCCAGGGTGCCCTCGGCGGTCCCCAGCGCCCGGAACACCGCCGCCACCTCGGGCGGGACGGACAGGCCGTGCGCGGCGACGATCCGGAACAGGTGGCCGAACATCTGCGCGTCGGGGGTCGCGCCGGGGGCGAGGTGGCGGGCCATGAACCGGCCGAGCGCGCGCTCCAGCTCGCGTTCGTCGATCTCGTCGGGGCGCGCCACGACCTCCAGCAGGGCGTCGGCGACCCCGAGCGGGTCGCCCCGGTCCATCGCGGCCAGCAGGCGCTGCAGGGCCTCCCGCAGCGCCCCGTCGAGGCGTCCCACGGAGCCGAAGTCCAGCAGGGCCGGACGCCCGTCGGACAGCAGCATGATGTTGCCCGGGTGCGGGTCGGCGTGGAAGACGCCGTGCACCACGATCTGGCGGAGCAGCGTCTCGAACAGGGTCCTGGCGAGCTCCTGCCGGTCCACCCCGTCCGGTACGGCGCCGCCGAGCGGCACGCCGTCCAGCCGCTCCATCACGAGCACCCGGCGGCCGGACAGCTCCGGGCGGGGCGCGGGGATGCGGACCGGCCCGCCGGCGGAGGCGGCGGCCACGGCCGCCATGTTCGCGGCCTCCACCCGGAAGTCGAGTTCCTCGCGGAGCGCCTCGGCGAACCCCCGGGACAGGTCGCCCACGCCGACCGCGCGGCCCCAGCGGGTCCGCCGCTCCAGGGACCGGGCGAGGCGGGCCACGATGTCGAGGTCCTGCTCCACCACGGCGGCGATGCCGGGCCGCCGGACCTTGACCACGACCTCCTCGCCGGTCGCCAGCCTGGCCCGGTGGACCTGCGCGATCGAGGCCGCGGCCAGGGGCTCGCGCGCGAACTCCGCGAACGTCTCCGCCACCGGCCCGCCGGTCTCGGCGACGAGCACCGGTTCGATCTCCGCCCAGGGGGCGGCCGCCACCCGGTCCTGGAGCAGCCGCAGCTCCTCGACGAACTCCGGGGGCAGCAGGTCCCCGCGGGTGGACAGGATCTGGCCGAGCTTGACGAAGGTGACGCCGGCGTCGTCGAGGGCCTCGCGGAGCGAGCGCGCCAGGCGGGCCCGGCTGCCGGGGGCGCCCAGGTCGGGGTCGCGGCCGCGCAGGTAGGGGCCGAGGCCGTGCCGGACCAGGATGCGGGTGATCGCCAGGTAGCGCCGCGAGCGGGCCAGGCGGCCGCGCAGCCCCCGCACGAGCTCCAGCGGCCCGGGGAGCGAGCCCGGCGGCACCAGCGCCTCGGCGACCACCAGGAACACCATCCCGGCCAGCAGCGCGCAGACCGTCCCGAGGAGGAGGATCCAGAGCGGGCCGAGGCCCGGGTCCTCCGGGTCCACGCCGGCGATCATCGACTGCATCAGCGGCCCGCCCGCGGCGAGCACGAGCATCCCGGCCAGGAGCGTGCGGACCACGCCGAAGCGGAGGTCCAGCAGCCGCCGCACGACCACCGCGATCCCCGCCAGGACCGCGACCAGGGAGAGCACGGCTATCGCCGTCACCAGGAAGTCCATCACGCGTCCCATCCGAGGCCGACAGCGATCGCGGACAGACTAGATCATTCACCCGGGTAACGTGATGGAACGCACTCCGGCCGGGCCGCGGCCCGGCGTTCCCGCACGGTCCGGCCGGTCCGGACAGGTGGCGCGGGTGCGGGCACTCACGTGAGGATGGGAACCTGGGTCCGTCCGGGACACGCGAGAGAGGTGACACGCGCGACATGGCACAGATCGTCGGTGGCGGACGCCCGGTCAACGACGCCGAGCGGCGGGTCATCGCGCACCTGCGGGACAACGCCCCCGATGACTGGCTGCTGCTGCACAACATCGAGGTGCCGCGCGGCGACGACTCCTTCGAGGTCGACCTGCTCGTGCTGACCGGCCACTCGCTCTGCGCCATCGACGTCAAGGGCACCCGGGGCCGGATCGAGGTGGCCGGGACACGGTGGTTCCCCGAGCGGCGCGGCGCGTTCGGCTCCCCGGTGAGCAAGCTGCGCGGCAACGGACGGGCGCTCAAGGGCCTGCTGATGCGGGAGCGCCGGGAGCTGGAGCGGGTGTACGTCGACAGCGTCGTCGTGCTGACCGGGGCCGGGGCCGAGCTGGTCGACCCGGCCGGCCGCGACTCCCGCAACGTCACCGACCTGGCCGGGCTGGTCGCGGTGCTGAGCGACGCCTCCCGGGTGCGGCGGGGATACAGCACCGACACCCGGCCGTACCGCACGGCGATCATCGAGGCGCTCAACGGCAGCGTGCGGCGCTCCACGGCGCCCCCCAGGTTCGGCAACTGGGAGGTGGAGGAGGAGCTCGGCGGCGACGCCCGGGTCACCGAGTACCGCGCGGTCAACGCGACGGTGCGCGGCGGCGAGACGGTCCTGCTGCGCGTCTACCGCGCCGACCCGCTGGCCGAGGAGGGGCCGCGGGAGGCCGAGCGGCATCTGATCACCAACGCCTACCAGGCGCTGACCAGGATCCCGCCGCACCCGTGCGTCGTCCGCTCCCGCGACTTCTTCGCCGTCGACGACGAGAGCCGGTTCGTGCTGGTCCTCGACGACGTGCACGGCCAGGCGCTGCACCTGCGCCTGGGCGCCTCCGGGCGGCACGCGCTCCCGGCCGGCGCGCGGCTGGACGTGGTGGAGGACATGCTGAGCGGGCTGGCCCACGTGCACGCCAACAACGTCGTCCACCGGGCGCTCAGCCCCGCCTGCGTGCTGGTGGCCGAGGGCGGGCGCGCGATGCTGACCGGTTTCGACTACGCCAAGCCCGGACCCCGCGCGCACACCGTGGCCAACGAGCTGCCCAACGTGCTGGACACCCACTACGTGGCGCCCGAGTGCCAGGCCCGGCCGGAGCTGATGACGGCGGCCTCCGACGTCTACGCCGCCGGGGTGATCGCCCACCAGCTGCTGACCGGAGCGCCGCCCGGCGCCGGACCGGACGCCGGGCCCGCGCCGGACGGCGCCGATCCCGCGGTCATGGACCTGCTGCGCCGCATGCGCGACCACACCCCGGCCAAGCGCCCCTCCGCCGCCGAGGCGCTCGCGGAGCTGCGCGCGCTCCGCGTCCGGCGGGACGGGCAGGACGGAGCCGAGCGGGCGCGGCTCCGCGAGCCCGCCGACCCGGTACGGCGGGAGCAGGCCCGGCCGGGCCTGCTCCGGCAGGCGCTGAACCGCCTCTCCCGCGGGCGGGGGTGAACCCGCCGGGTCCCGCCCGGACGCGGGAGGAGCCTCAGCGCAGGGGGTCCCAGCGCAGGGGGTCCCAGCGCAGGGGGCCTCAGCGCAGGAACGCCGCGGCGACGCCGGCGTCGACCGGGACGTGCAGGCCGGTGGTGTGCGACAACTGTCCACCGGTCAGCACGAACACCGCCGCCGCCACGTGCTCGGGCAGCACCTCCCGCTTGAGCAGGGTGCGCCGGGCGTAGAACGCGCCGAGCTCCTCCTCCGGCACGCCGTACACCGCGGCGCGCTGCGCGCCCCACCCGGAGGCGAAGATCCCGGAACCGCGCACCACGCCGTCGGGGTTGACGCCGTTGACGCGGATGCCGTGCTCCCCGAGCTCGGCCGCCAGCAACCGCACCTGGTGGGCCTGGTCGGCCTTGGCCGCGCCGTAGGCGACGTTGTTGGGCCCGGCGAAGACGGCGTTCTTGCTGGAGATGTAGACGATGTCGCCGCCCATGCCCTGCGCGGTCATCACCCGGGCCGTCTCCCGGGAGACCAGGAAGGAGCCTTTGGCCATCACGTCGTGCTGCAGGTCCCAGTCGGCCTCGGTGGTCTCCAGCAGCGGCTTGGAGATCGACAGCCCGGCGTTGTTGACCACCAGGTCCACGCCGCCGAACGCCAGCACCGCCGCGCGCACCGCCGCCGCGACCGCCTCGGCGTCGGTCACGTCGGCCGCGACGGCGATCGCGGCGTCGGCGGCCCGGTGGGCCCCGGCGCCGATCTCGGCGGCGACCTTCTCCGCGGCGGCCGGGTCGCGGTCGGCCACCACCACGCACGCGCCCTCGGCGGCCAGCCGCCGGGCGGTGGCGGCGCCGATGCCGGAGCCGCCGCCGGTGACCAGCGCGATCCGGGCGGCCAGCGGCTTGGGCGCGGGCATGCGGCGGAGCTTGGCCTCCTCCAGCTCCCAGTACTCGATGCGGAACTTCTCCGCCTCGTCGATCGGCGCGTACGACGAGATCGCCTCGGCGCCGCGCATCACGTTGATCGCGTTGACGTAGAACTCGCCCGCCACCCGGGCGGTCTGCTTGTCGCGGCCGAAGGAGAACATGCCGATGCCGGGCACCAGCACGATCGCCGGGTCGGCGCCACGCATCGGCGGGGAGTCGGGGCCGGCGTGCCGGGCGTAGTAGGCGGCGTAGTCGGCGCGGTAGGCGGCGTGCAGCTCCCGCAGGCGGGCGACCACGTCCTCCAGCGGCGCGTCCGGAGGCAGGTCGAGCACCAGGGGGGCGACCTTGGTGCGCAGGAAGTGGTCGGGGCAGGAGGTGCCGAGCGCGGCCAGGCGGGGGTGCTCGGCGCGGGCGAGGAAGTCCAGCACCTCGGGGGTGTCGGTGTAGTGGCCGACCTGGGGGGCGTCGGTCGAGGCCAGGCCGCGCAGGACCGGGAAGAGCGCGGCGGCCCGCGCGTGCCGCCCGGCCTCGGGCAGCGTCTCGAACACGACCTCCCCGAACGGCTCGGGGCGGCCGTGGGCGGCGATGTACGCCTCGGCGGTGCGGATGATCTCCAGCGAGTTGGCCTGGCACTGCTCGCTGGTGGCGCCCCAGGCGGTGATGCCGTGGCCGCCGAGGATGACGCCGATGGCCTGCGGGTTGGCCGCGGCGATGGCGGCGATGTCGAGGCCGAGCTGGAAGCCGGGCCGCCGCCAGGGCACCCACACGACCCGGTCGCCGAAGATCTCCTCGGTCAGGGCGGGGCCGTCGGCGGCGGTGGCGATCGCGATGCCGGCGTCGGGGTGCAGGTGGTCGACGTGGGCGGCGTCCAGCAGGCCGTGCATGGCGGTGTCGATGCTGGGCGCGGCGCCGCCCCGGCCGTGCAGGCAGTGGTCGAACGCGGCGACCATCTCGTCCTCGCGCTCGACTCCCGGGTAGACGCCGGTCAGCGCGCGCAGCCGGTCCAGCCGCAGCACGGCCAGGCCGGACTCGGTCAGGGTGCCGAGGTCGCCGCCGGAGCCCTTGACCCACAGCAGCTCGGTCTCGGCGCCGGTGACGGGGTCGACGGCGGTGCCCTTGGCGGAGGTGTTGCCGCCGGCGTAGTTGGTGGTGCGCGGGTCGGCGCCGAGCTCGTGCGAGCGCCGCAGCAGTTCTTCGACGGGTGAGGTCATGGGGTGTCCTAACGGGTCGGCCGTGGTCTCGGAAAACGGGGCGGACGCCTGGGCTCCGCCGGGCGCCGGGGGCGTCCGGGTCGTCTCAGGCGCCCCAGCCGGCCTGCGTGCCGCCGACCCTCTCGGCGCAGACCTTCTCGAAGTAGCCCGAGCGGGCGTAGGCGGCCATCGGGTCGGGGTCCAGGCCCATCTCCGCGCGCAGCTCGGCCAGGAGCGGCCGCACGTCGGTGCTGTAGGCGTCCATCAGCACCGCGTTGGCCCCCAGCACGTCCCCGGCCGCCTGGGCGGCGGCCAGCGCGTCGCGATCGACCAGCAGCGCCTTGGCGGTGGCCTCCTGGACGTTCATCACCGACCGGATCTGCCCGGCGATCTTCGGTTCGAGGTTGTGGCACTGGTCGAGCATGAACGCCACGTGCGGGCCGTACCCTCCGCCGCGGACCACCTCGAACATGATCCGGAACAGCTGGAACGGGTCGGCCGCGCCGACCATCAGGTCGTCGTCGGCGTAGAAGCGGGAGTTGAAGTCGAAGCCGCCGAGTCTCCCCTGCCGCAGCAGGAACGCCACGATGAACTCGATGTTCGTGCCCGGCGCGTGGTGGCCGGTGTCCACCACGACCTGGGCCTTGGGGCCCAGCTCCAGGCAGTGCGCGTAGGCGGTGCCCCAGTCCGGCACGTCGGTGGTGTAGAACGCCGGCTCGAACAGCTTGTACTCCAGCAGGAACCGCTGGCCGTCGCCGAGGCGGTCGTAGACCTCGCGCAGCGCCTCGGCCAGCCGGTCCTGGCGGGCGCGGATGTCGTCCTGGCCGGGGTAGTTGGTGCCGTCGGAGAACCAGAGCTTGAGCGTGCCGGAGCCGGTGGCGTCCATGATGTCCACGCACTCCAGCAGGTGGTCGGTCGCCTTGCGGCGCACCCGCGGGTCGGGGTTGGTCACCGAGCCCAGCCTGTAGTCGTCGTCCTGGAAGACGTTGGAGTTGATCGCGCCGATCCGCACGCCCAGGTCCGCGGCGTGCCCGGCCAGCGCCGCGTAGTCGTCGACCCTGTCCCACGGGATGTGCAGCGCCACGCTGGGCGCGACGCCGGTGAAGGCGTGCACCTGCGCGGCGTCGGCGAGCTTCTCGAACGGGTCGCGCGGCACCCCGGGCTGGGCGAACACCTTGAAGCGGGTGCCGGAGTTGGCGTAGGCCCAGGAGGGGGTCTCGATGGCCTGCGCCCGCAGCGCGGCCTTGATGTCGGTGGTCATGCCTTTCCCCGATCAGTCCAGGTGGAACACTTCGTCGAGCGGGCTCATGTCCTCGTCCGGGCGCCCGTCGAGGGCTTCGAAGAACGGGGCCATCTCGGCCTGCCAGCGGGCGTTGACACCGGTGGCGGCCATCGCGGCGCGGGCGGCCTCGAAGTCCTCGGTCTCCAGGTAGCCGACCAGCAGCCCGTCCGGGTGCAGGAACAGCGAGTAGTTGCGCCAGCCGGCCTCGCGGAGGGCGTCGAGCATCTCCGGCCAGACCGCCCGGTGCCGCTCGCGGTACTCCTCCAGCCGCTCGGGCCGGACCTTCAGCAGAAAGCAGACGCGCTGCACAGGGGCTCCATCTTCTAAAAAACGTTTTAACAACTTCCAGGAAGGTACGGCGGGCACCCTCCCCTGTCAATGCCACTGAATCAGACAAACCGCATGGATGGATCAGATAATGGCACGTTCCTTCAGTTGCACGTTTTAATCACGTCGCGTCACCGGAGAGGAGACGGAGGGCGCCGGACAGGTGGCCGGGGACGAGCGCCAGGTTCTGGATCGCCGCCAGGCCGTACTGGGCGGCGTCGTTGGTGGAGACGAACGGGGCCTCGGTGACCGGCATGAGCACGGCCGGGCCCCGGACCTCGGTCAGCCGCCAGTCGCGCTCGCGCTGCAGCGGGTTGACGTTGAGCCGGTCCCCCTCGTCCACGAGGAACGCCCGCCAGGCGAGGCGGGCGAGCTCCGCGTCGCCGGTGCGGGCCGCGGCGTAGGCGGCGAGCCTGCTGTGCGCCTGCACCAGGGAGACGCCCTCCAGCACCCGGCCCACCTCGGCCTGCTGCCGCTCGGCGGGGGCGAGGTAGAGCCGGCAGTAGTCCAGCCAGGCCCGCTCGAACCCCTCGACGCCCAGGTCCAGGTCGATCAGCTCGGCGCAGATCTCCGGCAGCCCGAACACCGCCGACAGGTGGGAGACCTCGACGCTCTCGCGGGTGGCGTCGAACCGCCCGGCGGCCAGGTCGAACAGCGCCTGCCCGGTCAGGAAGCCGTACGGCAGGGCCGCGATGTCCGCCATCGTGCCCAGCAGCCGGTCCCGGGCCCGCTCGTCGCCGTGCCGCTCCCAGCGGGTGAGCCAGGCGGCGGCCAGCGCCCCCCAGTCGGCGCCCAGCCCCACCGAGAGCGCACCCGGGTCGGGGGTGTAGGCGTCCCGGCGGACCTTGCGCAACGGGTCGACCGCCAGGAAGGTCTCCTCGGGCGCGGCCAGCTCGTCGAGCAGGTCCCCGGTGCGCTCGTCGGCGGTCAGGTAGTAGAAGAAGCGCCGGTAGGCGGCGTTGGAGATGCGCAGCTGCTTGCAGCTGCACCCCCAGTGCTGCACGTTGTGCCGGGAGCCCAGGCCCTTCCACCGGCCCAGGTGGTAGACGTCCACCTCGCCGGTGTGCCGGGTCATCGCCTCCGCCAGGCGGAACACCTCGGCCCGCCCGGTGCGCAGGTACTGGTACCACAGCCACAGGTCCGGCGAGAGCTCGGAGTTGTCCCAGGCGTAGCCGCCCACGTCGTAGCGCCAGGTGTGCCGGTCGGGGTCGTAGGCGTGCATGACGTCGCCGTAGTCCCAGAAGCCGTACCAGCGGCGCTGCTCCACCTGGTCCCGGTAGAAGCCGAACAGGAAGTCCAGCCGGTCCTCGATCGCCGCGGCGGCCGGGTCGGAGCGGTCGGGCGGCGACCAGACCCCGAACACGCCGGCCGCGCGGATCCGCTCGGGGGCGGCGGTCAGCAGGCCGGGGCTCTCCAGCAGGGCGGCGTGCTCGGCCAGCTCCCCGTTCGGCGGGGTGGCGCCGTGGACCCGCAGGGTCAGCTCGTGGGTGCGGGCGATGCCGTGCGGGTCGCCGAAGCCCGGCTCGTGGTCCTCGTAGGTGATCTCCAGGCCCTCCAGCTGCCCGGCGAAGGTGTCCTGGCCCAGGCCGTCGTGCCAGAAGCGCAGGTCCATCGGCGCCGCGCCGGGCGACCAGAGCCAGACGGTCGCCGTGGCCGCGTCCCCGGCGGCGCCCCGCACGTCGAGCCGGGTGGGGTGCAGCCTCCAGAAGTCGCGCAGGCCGAAGCCCAGGCCGCCGCTCGCGCCCCCGACGTAGCCGTACCCCCGCGACCGGGTGCCTGCCGGGACGGTGACCCAGGCGTGGCCGGGCGCGGTGCGCTTGCGCAGGGTGAAACCGTCGGCGCCGCCCTGCTCCAGGGTGTAGTCGTTCCAGGCCGGGATCAGGTGGAGCCGGTCGGCGACCTCCGGGTTCCCGATCTCCCCGACCGGGCGGCCGGCGACCTGCGCCCGCCGTACGGCCTCGCCCGGGTCCCGGCGCAGACCGGTCAGCCCGCGGACGGCCTCGGTGAGGAAGCCCTCCGCCCCGGCCAGCCGGACGTGCCGGTCGTGCAGGGGGTCGCGCATGACGACGTCCGCGCTCAGGCCCAGCCCGGCGAGGAAGTCGGCGCCGGCGCCGCCGTCCCAGACGAAGGTGTGCACGATCCGCACGTCCGCCGCCCCCGCGTAGAAGTACAGCCGCACCGTGAAGGGCAGCCAGGACCTGCCGCCGGCCAGGACGTGCCGGCCCTCCAGCCGCACGACCGCGCGCACCGGCCCGTCCTGCTCGACGGCGACCCGCGAGACGGTCCCGGCGGACGGCTCGCGGACGCGCGAGCCGTCCTCGTCGGGGGTGTCCTGGCGCAGGCCCACCAGGCGCACCCGGCGCGCGATCTCCGCGCCGCCGTGGGAGACGGAGCCGATCAGCTCCGTCCCCCCGGTCCCGGGCAGGGTCCAGGCGACCGGTCCGGTGGCCACCCGCAGCGCGTCGCCGTCACGGGTGACCGTCACCGGCTCCCGCGGCGCGGCGGGCTCGGCGCCGGGCACCAGCGTGTAGGACCCGGCGGGTACGGCCTGCGGCCCGGCGGCGTGGGCCGACCACTTGACCGAGCCGTCGGGCCAGGTGGCGGTGGTCCAGCTCTGCACGGGGACGGCCGTGCGGTCGGCGGCGGCCAGCGCGAACGGCGTGCCGGGCCGCAGGGCGCCACGCGGCCAGGGGACGCCCCAGGTCACGCCCTGCCGGCACGGCCGCTCCAGCCAGCGCAGCACCGTCGCGCCCCCGGCCGCCGGCGGGGCGGCGGTCTCGCGGGCCGTCATTCCTTCACCGACCCGATCAGCACGCCCTTGGCGAAGTGCTTCTGCAGGAAGGGGTAGAAGAACAGGATCGGGAGCGTCGCGATGACGACGACCGCGAACTTCAGGCCCTCGGCGGGGAAGAAGACCGAGTCGAGCTGGGCGAGCGCGTTCTCGGCGTCGGCGCTGGTGAGCTGGCGGACCAGCACCTGCAGCGTCCACTTGCTGGAGTCGTCGATGTACAGCAGCGGCGAGACGTAGTCGTTCCAGATGCCGACGGCGTAGAAGAGCGAGAACGTCGCGATGACCGGCTTGGAGAGCGGCAGCACGATCTTGAGGAAGACGCCCAGCTCGCTGCAGCCGTCGATGCGCGCCGCCTCCTCCAGGGCCTCCGGCAGGTCCTGGAAGAAGCTCTTGACGATGATCAGGTAGAACGGGTTGATCGCCAGCGGGAGGATCAGCGCCCAGTAGCTGTCGAGCAGCCCGAGGTCGCGCACCACCAGGTAGGTGGGGACCATGCCGCCGCTGAAGACCAGGGTGAACAGCACCAGGTTCAGCACCAGCGCACGGCCCGGCAGGTACCGCTTGGCCAGCGGGTAGGCCATCGTGAGCGTCAGCGCGACCTGGATCACCGTGCCGACCGCCGTCACGCCCACCGTGGTGAGCAGGGCGCGCACGAAGGTGTCGGTGCCGAAGATGTAGGCGTAGGTGTCGGTGACGAACTTCTCCGGCCACAGGAAGAACGGCCGCGAGGCGATCTCCGCCTCGGTGGCGAACGACCCGGCCAGCACGTAGAGCAGCGGCAGGATCGTGACCAGGGCCAGGCCGGTCAGCAGGACGACGTTGAGCGCGTCGAACACGCGGCTGCCGGGCGACTTGTAGTGGTTGACGGACATCGCCGGTGCTCCCTAGAACAGTCCGCGCTGGCCCAGGCGCTTGGCCAGCCAGTTGGAGCCGAAGATCAGCACGGCGCCGGCCAGTCCCTTGAACAGACCGACGGCGGTGGAGTAGCTGAAGGCGCCCTGCGTGATGCCGATGTAGTAGACGTAGCTGTCGAACACGTCGGCGACCGAGCGGTTCAGCGAGTTCGTCATCAGCCAGATCTGCTCGAAGCTGGCGTCGAGCAGGTTCCCCGAGGTGAGGATGGCCATGACCACGATCGTGGGACGGACGGCGGGCAGCGTGATGTGCCAGAACTGCCGCCAGCGCCCCGCGCCGTCCATGCGGGCCGCCTCGTAGAGGTTCTGGTCCACGCCGGCCAGCGCGGCCAGGTAGATGATCGTGCCCCAGCCGGTCGTCTTCCAGAGCGTCTGCATGATGATGATCGGCCGGAACCAGTCCGGCTGCGCCACGTAGTCGACCTTGGGCCCGCCGGTCAGGCCGTGGACGAACTGGGCGACGACGCCGAAGTCCACCGCGAACAGCAGGTAGGTCAGGGACGCGACGATCGTCCAGGACAGGAAGTGCGGGATGTAGACGAGCGACTGGATCGAGCGCTTGAGCACGTTGATCCGGAGCTCGTTCAGCATCAGCGCGACGATGATCGGGGCCGGGAAGACGAAGACCACCGTCAGCAGCGCGAGGAAGAGCGTGTTGAACAGCAGGCGGCCGAAGTCCGGGCCGGTGAACAGGGCCTCGAAGTGCTTGAAGCCCACCCACTCGCTGCCGGAGTAGCCGAGGAAGGGCACGAAGTCCTGGAAGGCGATCGTCAGGCCGTACATCGGCAGGTACTTGAAGACCGCGAAGTAGACCAGGCCCGGGACGAGCATCAGGTACAGCCAGCGGTAGCGCAGCAGCGCGGAGCGGAGCGGTGTCCTCGCGGGTCCGCGTCCGGGCCCGCCGTCCGCCTGCACGGGAGGCGGCGCCAGGTCGGTGGCCACAGCGGCCTCCTTCCGGTGGGGTCGGGGAGCGCGGGGCCCGGCGCGCGCCGGGCCCCGCGCGGGTCGGGTCAGTTGCCGCCGGCGCCGAGCTCGGCGCGCAGGTCGGTGATCTCCGCGACGACCTGCGCGCCGCCGCTGTCGTACCAGCGCTTCACCTCGGCGCGCAGCTGCTCCTCGGTGATCTCGCCGGCCAGGTACTTGACCCGGGCGTCGGAGACGATCGGGTCGAGGGTCGCGCCCCTGCTGACGTAGGTGGGCGAGACGATCGGCAGGGCGGGGTTGTGCACGGCCGTCTGCAGGTCGAGTTCGGCCAGCTCCTTGCGGAGCCTGAGGTTCTCCCGCTCGGCCTCGCTGGTCGGCATGCTCTCGTAGACGCCCATGCCGATGGTGGCCCAGGTGCCGAGCTGGACGAAGGCGAAGTCCACGTCGTTGTTGATGGTCTTGACCGCCGGATCGTCGTCGTCGATCGGCACGTCGTAGCCGTTCTCCAGCTTGAAGTTGCGCCCCTCGATGCCGTTGGCCAGCAGGGTCTGGCCCTCCTTGGTGGCCAGCCGGTCCAGGGCCTTGAGCACCTCGTCGAGCTCGGCCTCGGTGCGCACGCTCTGCTTGGAGACGGCCAGGAAGCCGTTGTAGCCGTCGAAGGGGTAGGAGAACTTCTGGCCGTCGGAGCGCTTGAGGTTGCCGCCCATCGCCAGCTTGTCGCCGTACCCGTCCGGGTCCTGCTCCTTGAGCAGGCCGTACAGCTGGGTGGCGCGGACGTTGACGTCGATGATGATGCCGCCCTTGCCCTGGACGAACGGGTCGTTCCACTTGCCCGAGTCGAGGGTCGCGAAGTCCGGGTTGACCAGGCCCTCGTCGACCATCTTCTTCAGCCACCGGTTGGCGGTGTAGAACTCCTCGGTGTCGAAGGCCGGCACGAGCCGGCCGCCGCGGTCGCCGTAGCAGTTCGGGGCGCCGAACCAGGTCTCGATCACGTTGTACGGGCTGGCGCTGCAGAAGACCGGGGTGGGCCACTTGGGGATGATGAGGCCGTAGGTGTCCTTCTCGCCGTTGCCGTCCGGGTCCTTCTCGGTGAAGGCCTTGGCGACCTCGTAGAGCTCGTCGACGGTCTCCGGGACCTTCAGGCCGAGCCTGTCCAGCCAGTCCTTGCGGTACAGCACGGCCGAGCGCAGCAGCGGGCGGACGCGGTAGATGCCGAAGACCTTGCCGTTGATCGAGGCGTTGAGCTCGGCCTGCTCGGACTTGGCCTTCAGGTTCGGATACCTGTCCAGCTTGTCGGTCAGCTCCCAGAACGCCCCGGCCTGCGCGGCCTGCACGAACGCGGCGGTCTTGCCCTGGACGACCATGACCTGCGGGATGTCGTCCGAGGCGAGCACGACGTTGGTCTTGTCGCCGTACTCGGCGTTCGGCACCCAGGTGATCTTCAGCTTCTTGCCGACGACCTTCTCCACCGCCTGGTGCACCTCGCCCTTGGGGTCGGGGGCGGTGCCGAACAGCGGGACCATCATCGTCAGCTCGCCGCTCGCGGCCCGCCCTCCTCCGTCGTCGCCGCCGCCGCAGGCGGAGGCGAGGAGGGCCGTGGTCAGCGCGGCCATTGCGGCGAGCAGCCGGCGGGGGGTGGTTCTCATCGTTCGCCTTTCGGGTGCAGGTACGCCTCGTTCTCGTCGAAGAAGCGCAGGCAGAGCCAGGTGTCGAGCTGGATCCAGGCGCCGGCGGCGAGCGCGAGCGCCAGGAAGGGGAAGGCCGCGGCGGCGGAGACCACCGCGGCCAGGGTGAACAGCAGCAGGACCGTGGAGGCGGGACGGGCCAGCACCAGCCGCGACGCCCTGGGCAGGCAGGCCAGGGGCTCCAGGTCGTAGTGGACGTACATCGGCAGCAGGTAGGCGGTCACGGCGGCCAGCGCGAGCAGCCCCGCCAGGGTCGCCAGCCGCGGCGCCGCCTGCCCGAGGGCCGAGAAGTACAGGTGGTTGCCGTAGAGGACGGCCGCCGCCGCAGCCGGCGGGAGCACCAGCAGCGAGCCGCGGGCGAACTCCCGGCGGTAGACGGCCGCGAACTCCCTCCAGAGCGGGGGCCACTCGCCCCTGGCGTGCCGCCGGGCCAGGGTGTAGGCCGCCACGGTCGCGGGCCCGAGGCCGAGGACCACTCCGCCGGCGAGCGTGAAGGCGATCCAGGCGAGGTTGAGCCGGACCACCCACAGCAGCTCGTCGCAGGCCGAGTACAGCCTGACCGGCCAGGCGGCCATCACGCGCCGCCCGTCCGGGCGGGCACGTCACCGGAGGTTAAGTTTCGCATTTTTCCTCTTTCGCTAAAAAATCACGGCTTTCTCACGGGAAAAGGGATGGATGAATCGGTTGATGGAGAAAATTCTCCGGTTCAGCTGGGCGTCAAAGAGGGGTGACCCGCAGATTCGCGTACTCCCCGATCATCGGGGCCATCTGCCGGAAGCCGATCTTCCCTCCGCGCAGCGGCCGCTCGTCCCGCCAGCGGAACGAGACCAGACCGCCGATCCGGAAGGTGATCTCACCCCGGTGCACGGTCAGGCGCAGCGGGTACGGGCCCTGGGCGTCCAGCACCGCCGGGAGCGGGTCCGCGCCCTGGGCGACGAGGTGGAAGCCGTGACTCCTGCGCAGGTTGCAGGTGTGCAGCCGGCGCTCGGAAGGCCACATCCGGCGGAAGTAGGACACGTGGTAGGCGTCCAGGTCGCCGTGGTGGTACTGCTCGTAGGGGCCGGTGCGCGGCGCGAGGTCGAACAGGTCCTCGCCCCGCCTGCCCCTGGCGTGGAAGAACAGGATGCACAGGCCCGGCTCGCGGACGGGCCAGAAGTCCCATTCGACGGAGACGTCCGCGGGGAAGTCCTCGGGGCACCACAGGACGATGTTGGCGTCCTGCCCGTCCTGCGGCGGGCGCAGGCTCTCCAGGCGCATCCGGCCCGCAGGGAAGGTGACCGCGCCCTCCCCCTCCAGGCGGAAACCGTCAAGGTCCGCGGAGGAGGCGAGGGGATTGACGTACGGCATGCCGTCGTCCCTCCTGTGTGTGGTGGCTCATGACCGCGCCGGTCGCGGGCCGGGGCCGCTCTCGCGGACCACGCGGACGCCCCCGGCCGGGACCGTCAGCGCGCCGTCCACCGGCTCGCCGCCCGGCAGGACGGCGCCCGCGGCCCCGACGACCGCGTCGGCCCCGGTGTGGTTGATCGCGAACAGGTAGGACCTGCCGTCGGGGTGCGCCCGCCGTACGGCCTCGACCCCGGCCGGGGCCTCCGCGGCCGCGGTGACCCCGGCCTCGGCGCAGGCGGCGGCGAGCACGGCGGCCAGGGCCTCGTCGTCGGGCAGGGTGGTCAGGTAGTGGGCCGCCCCCGCGCCCCACGCGTTGCGGGTCCAGGCGGGCGAGCCGGCCAGCGGCCCGTCGGCGTAGGAGTCGAGCGTCTCGGCGGTCGTGGCGTGGGCCGCCTCGCTCCAGATCCGGGCCGTGCCGCCGCCGGTCAGGCGGAGCGTGCGCCCCGGCGGGAGCGGGAAGAACTCCTCGGCGGTCACGCCGAGCAGTTCCCGCCACGCCCCGGGGTAGCCGCCGAGCCGGACCCGGTCGTGCTCGTCGACGACGCCGCTGTACGGCCCGACCACCGCGGTCCCGCCCCGCCGGACGAACCCGGCCAGGTTGGCCGCCCCGGCGTCGCTCACCAGGTAGAGCGCGGGGACCAGCACCAGGCGGTAGCCGGACAGGTCGCCCTCGGGGCGGGCCAGGTCGCAGGTGATCCCGGCCCGCCAGAGCGCCGCGTGCCAGCGCTTGGCCTCCTCGGCCGGGTCCAGGTCGGCGGTGGGCTGGGCCGGGTGGTCCTGGGCCCACACGCTCGCGGTGTCGAGCAGGATCGCCGCCTCGGCGCGGACCGTGCTCCCCGCCACCTCCGCGAGCGCGGCCAGCTCGGCGCCGAGCGCGGCCGTCTCCCGCCAGATCTTGGTCCCGGTGCCTGCGTGCGGCAGCATCGCCGAATGCCACTTCTCGGCCCCGGCGCGCGAGGCCCGCCACTGGAAGAACATGATCGCGTCGGCCCCCCTGGCCAGGTGGGCCATGGAGTTGCGGCGCAGCTCGCCGGGGGTCTTGGCGAGGTTGCGCCCCTGCCAGTTGACCGCGCTGGTGGAGTGCTCCATCAGCAGCCACGGGCGGCCCCCGTTCAGGGAGCGGGCGAAGTCGGCGGCGAAGGCCAGGTCGACGTGCGGCTCGGCGCGCTCGCCGATCAGGTAGTGGTCGGTGGCGACCACGTCCACCTCGGCCGCGAAGGCCCAGCAGTCCATGTCCCAGTGCGCCCCGGCCATCAGGTTGGTGGTGGCGGGCACCCCGGGCGTGATCTTCTTCAGCAGGTCGCGCTCGGCGGTGTAGAGCTCGACCAGGGCGTCGGAGCTGAACCGGCGGAAGTCGAGCTGCTGGCCGGGGTTGGTCAGGCTCGGAGTGGCGCGGGGCGGCAGGATCTGGTCCCAGTCGCTGTAGCGCTGTGACCAGAACGCGGTGCCCCAGGCGTCGTTGAGCGCCTCCAGCGTGCCGTACCGCCCGCGCAGCCAGGCGCGGAACGCCCCGGCCGAGGTGTCGCAGTAGCAGCGGGCGTTGTGGCAGCCGTACTCGTTGTGCACGTGCCACAGGGCCAGCGCCGGATGGCCGGCGTAGCGCAGGGCGACCCGCTCGGCGATCGCCAGGGCCTTGTCCCGGTAGACGGGCGAGCTGGGGCAGAAGCCCTGCCGGCTGCCGTGGTACAGCACCCGCCCGCCGGCGTCGACCGGCAGCGCCTCGGGATAGGTGCGGCCGAACCACGGCGGCGGCGAGGCGGTGGGGGTGGCCAGGCACGCCTCGATGCCGGCCCCTGCCAGCAGGTCCATCACCCGGTCGAACCAGCCGAAGTCGTAGACGCCCTCGACCGGCTCCAGCATCGACCAGGAGAAGATCCCGACGCTGACCCGGGTGACGCCCGCCTCGCGCATCAGCGCGACGTCCTCGGCCCAGGTCTCCTCGGGCCACTGCTCGGGGTTCCAGTCACCGCCGTAGGCGATGCCGTCACGCATGCCGCCCACCGCCCTTCACGCCGGGACGGCGACCCGTCCCACCCGCTGTTACCGTTCACACAGCCGTGTTGCGTCTGCTTTACGGGGATTAAAACGTTCCCCTACCTGCCGCACAAGACCCCGTTTCCGCCCCGCCCCGGTGGCGGGCGCGGCGGCCCGGCGCGACGGGGGCATACTGGAAAGCGGTTCCCGCAGGCGGGAACGGTGCTCGACGGCACCGCCCGCACACCCCCGATCCCGTCCGGGTTATCCGAACGTTACAGATCCCCGGCCCTCCGGGCCCCGTCCCGGAGGGCCAGGAGGAAGAACGTTTCAATCCCGGCCCCCGACCGAGGAGACGACCTTGTTCGTAGACATGCCGCTCGACCGGCTCCGCGCCTACCGTCCCGAGCGCCGGGAGCCCGCCGACTTCGACGCCTTCTGGGCGCGGACCCTCGCCGAGGCCCGCGGGCACGACCTCGGCGCCGTCTTCACCGAGGTGGAGACCGGCCTGGCCGAGGTGCGCTGCCTGGACGTGACCTACGCCGGCTTCGGCGGCCACCCCGTGCGCGGCTGGCTGCTGGCCCCGGCGCGCGCCGCCGGGCCGCTGCCCTGCGTGGTGCAGTACATCGGCTACAACGGCGGGCGCGGCTTCCCGCACGACTGGCTGCTGTGGCCGGGCGCGGGCTGGGCCGTGTTCGTGATGGACTCGCGCGGGCAGGGCTCCGGCAACCGGCACGGCGACACCCCCGACCCGGCCGCCGCCGGCGGGCCGTCCGCGCCCGGGCGGCTCACCCAGGGCGTCTCCTGCCCCGACGACTACTACTACCGGCGGCTCTACACCGACGGCGTGCGCGCCGTGGAGGCCGCCCGCTCCCACCCGCTGGTGGACGCCTCGCGGGTCGTGGTCTCCGGGGGCAGCCAGGGCGGGGGCATCGCGATGGCGGTCGGCGCGCTCGTACCGGACCTGCTGCACGCCTTCATCGACGTGCCGTTCATGACCCACATCCGGCGCGCCGCCGAGATCACCGACGCCGAGCCGTACGCGGAGCTGGCCCGGTTCTTCACCGCGCAGCGGCACCGCGTGGACGAGGTCTTCGCCACCCTGGACTACTTCGACGGGCTGAACTTCGCCGCGCGCAACACGACCCCGGCGCTGTTCTCCGTCGCCCTGCGCGACGGCGTCACCCCGCCCTCGACGGTGTTCGCGGCCTACAACCACTACGCCGGGCCGAAGGACATCCGCGTCTGGCCGTACAACGGCCACGAGGGCGGCGGCTCGGCCCAGGTCGCCGAGCAGCTCGCCCTGGCCGCCCGGCTGCGCTGAGGCGGTCCGGCCGCGGCGGGCCCGGCCCCGCCGCGGCCCTCACAGGCCCAGGCCGCCGTCGAGCCGGTGGTAGAACGGATCGTGCGGGCCGATCTCCTCCCGGAGCACCGGGCGCCCGGTGAGGGCCGAGGCGTACAGGCCGGTGACGAACTCCATCGCGCGCCGCCCGTCCGGCCCGCTCGCGGGCGGGCGCTCCCCGCGCTCGAAGGCGTCGAGCACGGTGCCGAGCTGCGCGGCGTGCCCGCTCGGCACGTCCCCCGGCGGGTTCCACAGCGGCGAGGTGGACGCCCAGTCCTCGTTGCGGTAGCCGTACAGGTGGCGCAGCTCGACCGTGCCGCCGGAGAAGTCGAAGCGCAGATAGCTCTCCTGGCGCGGCGACAGCACGCTGGTGACCACGCTCGCCATCGCGCCGCCGGCGAACCGCACCGCCGCCATCGAGACGTCCTCGGTCTCGACGGGCCGCTCCAGCCGCCCGGCCATCGCGCGGATCTCCGCCCACTCGCCGAGCACCGAGAGCATCAGGTCCATCTGGTGGATGCCGTGCAGCACGGTGGTGCCGCCGCCCTCGGTCTCCCACCTGCCGCGGTACGGCGCGGCGTAGTACTCCGCGTCCCGGTGCCAGGCGGTGGTGCACAGCGCCACCAGCGGCCGGCCGAGCGCCCCGGAGGCCGCCAGCTCGCGCAGGTGCTCGGCACCGGAGCCGAAGCGCTGCTGGTAGACGACCGCCAGGTAGGGGCCCGCGGCTCCCTCCGCGGCCTGGATCCGGTCGTACTCGGCCAGCGAGCGGCACAGCGGCTTCTCGCACCACACCCAGGCCCCGGCGCGCAGGCACTCCACCGCCTGGTCGGCGTGCAGGTGCGGCGGGGTGCAGACGAGCACCAGGTCCGGGCGCTCCGCGGCGAGCATCTCGGTCAGGCCGGTGTAGCAGGCGGGCACGCCGTGCTCGGCGGCGAACGCCCGGGCCCGGGCCGCGTCGACGTCGACCACGGCGGCCAGTTCGACGCGGTCCCGGTGGGCCCGTACGGCGGGCACGTGCCCGTGCGCGGCGACGGCGCCCGCGCCCACGACGGCGGCCCGGATCATGGGCGACCTCCTCAGTAGAACGTTTTACCCCGCTGCCGGGACGCTAGGCCGACCGTTCCGGGAGTGTCAACGGCGTCACCGCCCCTCATGTCCCGGTGACTGGCGCGGACGCTGTTGGTACGTTTTAATCAGTGGCCATGACCACGGTCAGCATCAGGGAGGTGGCCGCCCGCGCGGGCGTCTCCCCCGGCACGGTCTCGAACGTGCTCAACCGCCCCGGCAAGGTCGCCGCCGCCACCCGGGAGCGGGTGGAGGAGGCGATCCGCGAGCTCGGCTTCGTCCGCCACGGCTCGGCCTCGACGCTGCGCGCCGGCCACAGCAGGACCCTCGGCCTGAGCGTCATCGACATCGGCAACCCGTTCTTCACCGACGTCGCGGCCGGGGTCGAGGACATGGCCAGCGGACGCGGGTACGCCGTGATCCTCGGCAACTCCGCCGGTTCGCGCGCCAAGGAGGAGCGCAACCTGCGGGTGCTCGCCGAGCAGCGGGTGCGGGGCGTGCTGATCACCCCGACGGACGAGGACCTCACCCGGCTGGACCGGCTGCGCGAGCGGGGCACCCGCCTGGTCCTGGTGGACCATCCCGCCCACCGCCCCGACCAGTGCGCGGTGGCGGTCGACGACGTGGCGGGCGGCCGGGCGGCCGTGGCGCACCTGCTGGCCGGGGGCGCGCGGCGCGTCGCCTACGTGACCGGGCCGCTGACGATCCGCCAGTGCCGGGAGCGCCGGCAGGGCGCACTGGAGGCGCTGGAGGCGGCCGGGCTGGCGCCCGACCGGCTCCAGGTGGCCGAGACGACCGCGATGACGGCGCGCGCCGGGGAGAAGGCCGCCGCCGACCTGCTCGCCGAGGGCCTGCCGGACGCCGTCTTCTGCGCCAACGACCTGCTCGCGCTGGGCGTGCTGCGCACGCTGCTGCAGGCCGGGGTCCGGGTGCCGGACGACGTGGCGCTGATGGGCTACGACGACATCGACTTCGCCGCCGCCTCCGCCGTGTCGCTCAGCTCGATGCGCCAGCCCACCTACCAGCTCGGGCGCATCGCCACCGAGCTGCTGCTCGACGAGTGCGAGAACCCCGGCGCCCACGCCCACCAGCACATCATGTTCCAGCCGGAGCTGGTGGCCCGGGAGTCGACCCGGTGACCCGCTTCGCCGCCGTCGACCTCGGCGCCTCCAGCGGGCGCGTCATGGTCTGGGACGGCCGGGGGCTCACCGAGGCGCACCGCTTCCCCAACGGGCCGGTGCGCGCCCGCGGCAGGCTCCGCTGGGACGTGCGGGCCCTGTACCGGGAGATCCTGCACGGCCTGCGCAGGGCCGGGCCCGTGGCCTCGGTCGGCGTCGACTCCTGGGCGGTCGACTACGGTCTGCTGGACGCCTCCGGGCGGCTGCTGGACGATCCGGTGCACTACCGCGACGACCGCACCGCAGGGATCGCCGAGCGGGTCGCGGCGCGGGTCGGGGCGGCGGAGCTGTACGACGTCTCCGGGCTGCAGGTGCTGCCCTTCAACACCGTCTACCAGCTGCTGGCCGAGGACCGGCTCGACGCCGCCGCGGCGATGCTGCTCGTCCCCGACCTGATCGCCTACTGGCTCACCGGGGAGATCGGGGCCGAGGTGACCAACGCCTCGACCACCGGGCTGCTCGACGTGCGCACCCGCGCCTGGGCGAGCGGGCTGATCGGGCGGCTGGGCCTGCCGGAGCGGATCTTCCCGCCGCTGCGCCGGCCCGGCGACCCGATCGGCTCCCTGCGCCCCGAGACGGCCCGGGAGGTCGGGTGGACCTCCCGGGTGACCGCGGTCGCCTCGCACGACACCGCCTCGGCGGTCGCCGCGGTGCCCGCCGACGGCCCGCGCTTCGCCTACGTCTCGTGCGGCACCTGGTCGCTGGCCGGGGTGGAGCTGCCCGCTCCGGTGCTGACCGAGGCCGGCCGGGCGGCGAACTTCACCAACGAGGCCGGGATCGACGGCACGGTCCGCTACCTGCGCAACGTCATGGGGCTGTGGCTGCTGCAGGAGTCGCTGCGCGCCTGGCCGGGGGCCGGGCTGGAGGGCCTGCTGGAGGCGGCCGGGCGCGAGCGCCCGTTCGCCGCGCTGGTCGACCCGGACGCCCCGGTCTTCCTGCCCCCGGGCGACATGCCGGCGCGGATCGCCGCGGAGTGCCGGCGCACCGGCCAGGAGCCGCCGGCCTCCCCTCCGGCGTTCGTCCGCTGCGTCCTGGAGAGTCTCGCGCTGGGTCACCGGCGCGCGATCCGCCAGGCGGCCGCCCTGTCGGGCCGCGAGGTGGACGTGGTCCACCTGGTCGGCGGCGGCTCCCGCAACGCCCTGCTGTGCCGGCTCACCGCGGACGCCTGCGGCCTGCCGGTGGTGGCCGGCCCGGCGGAGGCGACCGCACTGGGCAACGTGCTGGTCCAGGCCCGGGCGGCGGGCCTGGTCTCCGGGCTCGCCGAGATGCGCGCCCTGGCCGCGGGCGCCGGGCCGCTGCGCCGCTACGAGCCCTCGGGAGACGCCGCGGCGTGGGACGCGGCGGAGGCCCGGATCACCGCCGGGAGCGCGGCCGGGGCCTTCTGACCCGGGCGCTGCGGGCGACCCGGGCGCTGCGGGCACGCTCCCGCGCGGCCCCGGCCCTTTCCGGGCCGGGGCGTTCCGCAGGCTCCCTAGTAGCGGGTGCGGGTGGTGGTGCCCTGGTGGGTCCGGCCGCCGCGGAGGCGGGCCAGCAGTCCGCGCACCCGCTGCCGGTTGCGCGGGTCGCGCGCCATCCGCTTGGCCTGTTCGATGTTCCTGCGCCCCTGCGGGCTGCTCAGGTAGCCGCGGATGCGGGATATCAGCGATGCCATGGTCTCCTCCAGACGTGTCGGGAGGTACGGCTACCCGGCGGGGAGGAGTCCAATCCCGCCCCGCCGGGACCGGCGGCGGGGCGGGTCAGGAGTCGACGAAATCCTCGGGGACCATCACGCGCAGGCCGTTGGGGACGGTCCGGATCGTGAGCGGGGTCATCAGGCGGACCTCCCCGTCGACGTCGGCGGCCATCGGCGGGTCGGTCTCCAGGTACATCTCGGTGCCGATGACGAAGGGGCCCCCGGCGAGGCTGCGCCAGCGCCCGGTGGCGGCCCGCACCAGGGTCTCCAGCAGCAGCCGCAGCCGCTTGCCCGAGCCGAGCTGGTAGGCGACGAGCAGGCCGTCGTCGATGCTGATGTCGCGGGCGACCTGCCAGCCGCCGTGGAAGCGGCCGTTGGCGATGTTGAGCTGGTGGGTGAGCAGCTCGTGGCGGCGGCCCTTGACCGTGATGAACGCGCGGAAGGGGCGGTGCCCGGGCAGGACCGTCAGCGCGGTGAGCGGGTAGGCGGCCCGGCCGAGCAGGCGCTTCAGCCAGGGCTTGACCGTCCCGGCGACCTCGACCGAGACGCCGAAGCTGGCCAGGTTGGCGAACTCCCGGTCGCCCGCGACGCCCAGGTCGATGTCGGCGACCTTGCCGGTGCGCAGCACCCGGATCGCGCCGGCCAGGTCCAGCGGGAGGCCGAGGCTGCGGGCGAAGTTGTTGGTGGTGCCCAGCGGCAGCACGCCCAGGGCGACGTCGCGGTGGGCGACGTGCTTGACGGCGGCGCTGAGCGTGCCGTCGCCGCCGCCGACGACGAGCAGGTCGGGTCCGGCCTCCAGCGCGCCGTCCAGGATCGCGCGCAGGTGCCGGGGGTCCTCCACCGGGAACAGGCCCAGGATGTCGAAGCCCTCGGCCCTCAGGATGCGCAGCACCTGCGGGTAGCGGCGGCGGCCCCGGCGCGAGCGGGTGTTGACGACCACGCAGACCCTGCGTTCGGTCCGGATGGCCTCGGTGTGCTCGGCCTTGGTGCGAAGCTCTGCCACGCTGTCCCTCTTCGATCGGATGCTCACGACAAATCGTAGGGCCACGCCGTCGTCGACGGCGTGGCCCTGTCGCCCGCGGGTGCGGGCCGATCTGTCTGGCTGTCCGGTCTGTCTAGCCGTCCGGCGTCACTTCTTGGCCGGGGTCACCTGGACGACGACGCCCAGGTTCGCCGGGAGCGGGGAGATCAGCTTGAGCTCGACGCCCAGCTGCTTGCCCTCGTCGCCGGGGTTGCCCGTGCCGAGGATGTGCCCGTCGCCGATGTCGGTGCCGTACAGCTCCGTGGCCGGGGTCCCGTCGGGGTTGACGACCCGGGTGGTGTACGGCTGGCCGTCCTTGGACGGCACGACCGCCGAGGCGTCGCGGTGGCGGTAGAACAGGCTGCCGTCGCGGACCTCCAGACCCGGGTACCAGGTCTTGGCGTCGGTGAAGGTCTTCACCGCCGGGAGGGCCGGGAACTTGGTGCAGTACTCGGTGAACGGCTCGCCCTCGATGCACTCGGTGAACGGGTACGTCTTCTTGAAGCCGAACGCCGCGTTGGAGGACTGCGGACGGGACGGGAGGTTCTTCAGCGCCGACGGGTCCTTCTCCGCCGCCTCGCCGGTCCGCCGGAGCGGCTCGTAGTGCGAGTCGACGACCAGGACCTCGCCCTTGGGCCCGACCGACGGCAGGTCGAAGGTGTGGGCGTCGCCGTCGTTGGCCGGGTAGGCCGCGTCGCGGTACCAGACCAGCAGGCCGGGCGCGTTGTACTTGATCTTCTCCACCTTCCACGCGTTCTCGTGCGACCAGGTGGTGTCGTAGGCGTACTGCAGGCCCTTGTCGAAGCCGTCGAAGTTGCGCCACTCGGCCAGGTAGTAATGGGCGGTCTTCAGGCTTCCGCTGTGGGTCCTCCAGCCGCCGCCGGAGGTGTCGGTGAAGGTGCCCTTGACGGCCGTCCAGCCGTTGTCGCCGCCCTCGACGTCGTCGCTCCACACCGTGGCGCCGCCGGCGGTGACGGAGAAGTCGTCGGCGAACCAGCCGGTGTCCTCGAAGGCGGCGTCGGTGGCGTAGCGCAGCCGCAGCTGGACGGTCTGGCCGGCGAACGGCGCCAGGCTCACGTAGTCGTGCCGCCAGCCCGCGGTGGCGCCGGTGAGGCCGTACTTCTTGCCGCCGAAGTCGGACAGGCGGTTGTTCGGGTCGGTGTAGTCGTCACCGGTGGAGACCAGCGTGCCGGCCTCGTCGTAGACCTTCTGCTCGGTCCAGGTGGCGCCGCCGTCGGTGGAGACCTCGACGAAGCCGTAGTCCCAGTCCGCCTCGATGGAGTACTGGTTCCACATCCAGAAGCGCGGGTCGCCCTCGGCCGGGACCTGGATGGTCCGGGTCAGCTTGACGTCCGCCCAGCTCTGGTCGTTGCCGGACCACCAGAGGTTGCCGCCGCTGTGCGGGACGGCCATGACGACGTTCTTGTCGGGCAGGTTGACGCGCAGGCCGTCCGCGGTGTGCTTGGGCGTGCGGGAGGTCTGGCCGATGGTCACCAGCTGCCTGCGGTCGCCGACCTCGACGACCTTCGGGTCCGCCCAGCCGAGCAGCCACTTGTCGTACAGGCCCATGTGGGTCGGCATCGACTGCATGAGCGGGCCGGCGTGCGAGCCGGAGGACATCAGGTCCCAGAAGTCGACGCTGGTGTCGCCGCCGCCGGAGGAGTCGTAGAGGTCCGGCAGGCCCAGGTCGTGGCCGTACTCGTGGGCGAAGACGCCGACGCCGGAGTCCTCGGGCTGCACGATGTAGTTGGAGATCTTCTTGTCCGTGCCCGGGATCGTGTAGCCGCCGGGGATGGCGCTGGCGTGCGCCCAGATGGCGTAGGGGCCCTCGGCTCCGCCGCCGCCGGACTTGTCGGCGCCGGCGTGCACGAGCACGAGGTGGTCGATCACGCCGTCCGGCTCGAGGTAGTTGCCGTCGCCGTCGGCGTCGCTGGTGTCCTCGATGTCGTAGTCGGCCCAGGGGAAGTCCGGCCGCTGCTGCGCCAGGACGTTGACGGCGTCCTTGCTGAGCGCGGCGGGACCGTCCGGGTTGTCCGGGTGGCCGGACATGTCCTGCGGGATGGTGCCGCAGCGGCCGGCGCCGTACCAGGCCTCCGAGTGCGGGACCTTGATCCAGCCGACCGCCTCGCCGGTGACGGTGTAGGCGCCCTTGGACATCTCCTCGTACATGTTCTTCATGGTGTAGCCGGAGATGTCGATGCCCTTGCGGCCGTCGCGGGGGTCGGTCAGGTCCATGCGGACCCGCTTGGTGATCCCCTCCTTGGAGTAGAGCATCTTGTTGTAGTGCTCCGGGCTGAAGTCCGGAACCCACATCGTGTTGTTGTCCCTGCCCGCGCCGGAGGTGGCGGGGTTCGGGATCTGGTTGTGCAGCGGGCCGTTGAGCTTGGTGCCCGGCGGCTCGGTCACGCAGTCGTTGACGTCGTCGATCGACTTGGGCCGGCTGAAGCCGGAGAAGTCGTCGTTGGCGTTCTCGTTGAACTCCACCAGGAGCGTGAGCAGCTTCGCCTGCTGGGTCTGGCCGGCCTTCTTGAAGAGGAAGTCGAAGGGGTTCTTGCCGGTCCTGATCGCCCGGGTCTCCCGCTCGGCGAGCGTCTTGGCGGCGACCGGGTTGCCCTGGCTGAACTTGCGGTCGACCTCCTGCGCGAAAGCCAGGCCCGACTTCTTGGCGGTCCCGCGCTCGAAGCGCTCCGCGGTGGTGGTGGTGTCACTCTGCACCAGCGGCGGCGCGTAGTTGATGTAGTAGTCACTCGACGACGGGACGTACCGCGCGACCGAGTCGTCGGCCTGGGCCGACGCGGCGCTGACGGACAGTCCCGCGGCGGCGAGCCCGATGACGGGCACGATCGCGAGGAGGCGCTTCCCTGCGCCTCTGCCTCTGCTGGACAACGAATACCCTCCCTGCCCGGGTTCGCCGGGCGCGGACGATCCCGGCACGCCGGTATTTGCGCACCGTGCGGGACGTTAGAGGACGAAATAAAGCAGAGGTAAACCGCCCGACTGATGTTGTCAAAATGTGATCAACTGGTTTGTTGGTGGATATATCGGAATGCGGATAGATCAGGCATCTAGCCTTAAAGTGGCATATATCTGCCAATATGGGCGTGCTGCCGGAGGCCGGGACCGGGACGGAGGGCGCGCCGCGGGCCGTACAGTCCGGATGTGACCGCTATCGCTGAACTCACCGCCGCACTCGGTCCCGGGAAGGTGCTGACCGACCCCGACGTCACGGACTCCTACGCCCGGGACCGCACGTTCCTGGAGCCGGGCAGGCCGCTGGCCGTCGCGGTCGCCGAGAGCACCGCCGACGTGGTGGCCGTCATGGAGTGGGCGAGCAGGCACCGGGTGCCCGTGGTCCCCCGCGGCGCCGGGACGGGCCTGGCCGGCGGCGCGACGGCCGTGCCGGGGTGCGTCGTGCTGGCCCTGCAGAAGATGACCGCGATCCGGGAGATCTCGCCCGCCGACGAGATCGCCGTGGTGGAGCCCGGCGTCATCACCGCGGACCTGGACCGGGCCGCCCGCGGATTCGGGCTGATGTACGCGCCCGACCCCTCCTCCTACGAGATCTCCACCATCGGCGGCAACCTCGCCACCAACGCCGGCGGGCTGCGCTGCGTGAAGTACGGCGTGACCCGCGACTCGGCGCTGGGACTGGAGGTCGTGCTGGCCGACGGGCGCGTGCTGAACACCGGCCGGCGGACCGTCAAAGGCGTGACGGGCTACGACCTGACCGGCCTGTTCGTCGGCTCGGAGGGCACCCTGGGCGTGATCACCGCCGCCACCGTGCGGCTGCGCCGGGCCCCGCTGGTCCCCCCGGCGACGATCGCGGCGGAGTTCGGCTCGCTGCGGGACGCCGCGGCGGCCGTGGCCGCGATCATCGCCGCCGGCTGCCAGCCGTCGCTGCTGGAGATGCTCGACCGGGCCACCCTCAAGGCCATCGACGACTGGAAGAACATCGGGCTGGAGCCGTCCGTGCAGGCCATGCTGATCGCGCAGTCCGACGCGCCGGACGGGCGGGAGGTCGCCGAGCGGATGCGCGGGCTGTGCGAGAGCGCCGGGGCGTCGTTCGTCGCGGTCGCGGCGGACCCGCAGGAGGCCGAGGAGCTGATCGGCGTGCGGCGCCTGGCCTACCGGGCCAAGGAGCGGCTCGGCGCGTGCCTGGTGGAGGACGTGTGCGTGCCGCGCTCCGCGCTGCCGGACATGATCTCCGCCGTCGAGGGGATCGCGGCCCGGCACGGTGTGCTGATCTGCACGGTCGCGCACGCCGGGGACGGGAACCTGCACCCGGTGTTCGTCTTCGACCGCGGCCTGCCCGAGCCGCCGCCGGAGGTCTGGGCCGCGGCCGACGAGGTCTTCCGGGAGGCGCTGAACCTCGGCGGCACCCTCACCGGGGAGCACGGGGTCGGGCTGCTGAAGCGGCGCTGGCTGGCGCTGGAGACCGGGCCCGTCGCCGAAGAGATCCACCAGGGCATCAAGCGGGTGTTCGACCCGCTCGGCATCCTCAACCCGGGCAAGGCCATCTGACCCGGCCGCGGCGTCCCCCGCCCGCCGTGCGGCGGGGCCCGCGGAGCCCCGGAGGCGAATTCCGGTAGATCATCCGCCCCCCGGCTCGCGCTGGTAGCGTTCTGCCCCACATAACCGAATTAGTAGGTTTTGCCGGGGGGTCATCGTGGTACAGCCGCTCACGGCGGAGGATCCTCCGCGGCTGGGACCGTTCGAGCTGACGGGGCGGCTCGGAGAGGGCGGTCAGGGCGTCGTCTACCTGGGGCGGGGGCCCCGGGGCGAGCAGGTCGCGGTCAAGCTCCTCCACCACGGCCTGACGGCCGACGCCGAGGCCCGCGCGCGCTTCCTGCGCGAGGTCGCGGTCGCCCAGCGGGTGGCCCGTTTCTGCACCGCGCCGGTCCTCCACGCCGATCTGGCGGGGAGCCGGCCGTACATCGTCAGCGAGTACGTGCCGGGGCCCTCCCTGCGCAGGCTCGTCGACGACGAGGGCCCGCGCCGCGGCGGCGCGCTGGAGCGCCTGGCCGTCAGCACGGCCACCGCGCTGTCGGCGATCCACCGCGCGGGCGTCCTGCACCGGGACTTCAAGCCCGCCAACGTGCTGATGGGCCCCGAGGGGCCGGTCGTGATCGACTTCGGCATCGCCCGGGCCCTGGACTCCCCCGGCATGACCGCCACGGGGACCGCCATGGGGACCCCGTCCTACCTGGCGCCCGAGCAGCTCGGCGGCGGCGAGGTCACCCCGGCCGCCGACGTGTTCGCCTGGGGCGTGACGATGGTCTTCGCCGCCACCGGCACGCCCGCGTTCGGCCAGGACTCCATCCCCGTGGTGATGAACCGGATCCTGACCGTCGAGCCCGACCTGAGCCGGATGGACCCCGGGCCGCTGCGCGACCTGGTGGCCGCCTGCCTGTCCAAGGACCCGGCGGCGCGGCCGACCGCCGAGGAGCTCGTCCGGCACCTGACCGAGGGCACCGCCCCCGCGCCGCGGGCCCCCCGGCCCGTCCCCGCCGGACCGCGGCCTGCCGGGCGGGGCGGCGCGCCGGCCGTACCCGGCCCGCGGGCGCACCGGCCGCGCCCGGTCGGCCTGCTGCTGACCGCGGTCGCGACGCTGGCCGCGCTCGGTGTGACCACCGGGACCGTGGTCGCCCTGCGGAGCGGCGAGTCTGCCTCCTCCGAGCGGGCCGCCGGGCAGGCCGCCTCGTCCGCCGGGCAGACGGCCCCGGCCCGGGGGACCGGCCCGGAGCCCACCCTCGGGGAGCCGCTCCCGACCGGGGAGTCCTCCCCCCGGCCCGCCGCGACGAGGACGAAGCGGACGTCCGCGGCGGAGCCCCGGGCCACCGCCGCGGACCCGCCGGGTCCCGCGGCGGATGCCCCCCGCTCCCGACCGGCGGACAGGACGGCGCCCCCCGCGCGCGGGGCGGCCCCCACCCCCCGGGAGGGGGTCCTGGAACCGGGCACGGAGGGGTCGCAGCCGTCGCCGGGCGCGGGTGACCCCCCCGCGTCCAGCGCGCCCGGGTCCACCTCGAAGCCGACCGCGAAGACGTCCTCGAAGCCCACCTCCAAGCCCACGGCCGGGACGTCCTCGAAGCCGGCCGCCAAGCCGACGCCGAACACCTACAGCGCGGCCGCGGTCTGCGGATCGGGCTTCAAGCAGATCAACTCCCACGCGCTGGGCTCCAGCGCCACGATCTACCTGTTCTACAACGCCACCAGCAAGCAGAACTGCGTCGTCACCATGTCCCGGTACGTCCACCCCGGCAAGGTCAAGATGAACGCCCTCCTCCAGGTGAAGGGCGGCTCGTCGGCGAGCAACCCGGGCAGCTTCACCGCCTACGCGGGCCCGGTCCGGCTCAACGCCGCCAAGAGGTGCGTGATCTGGGGCGGCTCGCACGGCTCGCTCTCCTGGAAGAGCGGCTGGAGCCACTGCGGCTGAGACCGCCGGGCCCGGGCGACCCTCCCCGGCCGGGCCGTCTGTCCCGGCCGGGGCCACCCCGGGGGCGGCGGGCGGCTACGGTTGCACCACGCGGGGGATCCGCGCGGCCCCGGGCGGGCCGCGGATCCCCCGGACGCAGGCATGTCCGATCGCTGGGAGGTCGACGATGAACACCGACGGTGGCTGGCCGGTGGAGCGGCTGGTGCGCAAGGAGGTCTCCGGCGGGGTCGCCACGATCACGCTGGACTCCCCGCGCAACCGCAACGCGCTGTCCGTGCGGCTGCTCGGCGACCTGGAGGACCGGCTCAACTGGGCGCTCGCCGACGAGAGCGTGCGGGTGATCGTGCTGACCGGGACCGGGCCGGTGTTCTGCGCCGGGGCGGACCTGAAGGAGCAGCGCGCCGAGCCGGGGAGCGCGCACGAGGCCCCGGTGACGGCCTCCTTCCCGGAGATCATGAGCATGATCTGGGAGAGCCCCAAGCCGGTCATCTGCCGGCTCAACGGCACCGCGCGCGCCGGCGGGCTCGGCCTGGTCGCGGCGTGCGACTTCGCGATCGCGCCGGACTCGGCGTCGTTCGCCTTCACCGAGGTGCGGCTGGGCGTGGTGCCCGCCATGATCGCGGTGACCGTGCTGCGCCGGATCGACCCCAGGGCGGCGGCCGAGTACTTCCTCACCGGCGAGGTCTTCGACGCCGCCCGCGCCCAGGAGATCGGCCTGCTCACCCGGGCCGTCCCCGAGCAGGAGCTGGACGCCACCGTCGCCCGCTACGCCGACATGCTGCTGCGCGGCGGCCCCGAGGCGCTGGCGATCACCAAGCAGCTGGTGCGGAGCGTGCCGGCCCTGCCCTTCGAGGAGGGCATGCGCCGGATGGCCGAGCTGTCGGCCCAGCGGTTCACCTCCGCCGAAGGGCAGGAGGGCATCGCCGCCTTCATGGCCAAGCGCCCGCCGTCGTGGGTGCCGGCACCGGAGGCCGCGGCGGACGGCTCCCCCGCCCTCCGCTGAGCCCTTCACGCCCGGTCCGGGGCGACCGTGACCGTCTGAGGGGAAGGTCCGTAGAACCACCCTGACAGCCGGAGTTTGATGATTTGTACGATCTTCCCCTTTTAATGCCTCTATGATTGCGCGCAATTGCAACATGAGACCCGCTCGGGGAAGGACTCGGCCATGCGTTTGCGGTTCCTCGGCTCCACGTCGGAGGCGGGCGCCTGCCCCTCCCTCTACGAGACCGACCGCGGCACCATCGTCGTCCAGGGGCTCCAGGTGACCGACCCCGCGGCCCTGGCCGACCTGCGGCACGTCCTGGACGGCGAGGGCGCCGTCGAGGTCCCCCGCGAGCTGCTGGTGGACATCGCCCGCCGCGTGCTCCCGTAGCCCTCCGCGGGCGTCCCACCTGTCGATCACGATTGGGACAAGCACGGTGGCATGATCCCCTCGCGGGGTCTACCCTCGTGCGGACCGCAGGCAGGAGGGCGCATGAGTGGGTTCCAGCAGGCCCGCATCGAGCTGGGCATGCAGCTTCGGCAGCTGAGGGAGGGGTCCCGGCTGTCGGGCAAGGAGCTCGCCGAGCGGCTGGGCTGGCAGGCGTCCAAGGTCTCCCGGATCGAGAACGCCCGGCAGACCGCGGCCGCGGACGACATCGCCGCGTGGGGGCGGGCCGTGGGGGCCGCCCCCGAGGTCGTCGAGGAGCTCGTCGAGCGGCTGGAGGGCCTGCTGGAGCGGCAGGACTCCTGGCGGCAGCGGCACCGCAGCGGCCTGGCGGCCCTCCAGGAGGACATCCGCGACATGGAGGCGCGGACCACGCTTTTCCGGGTGTTCGAGCCGGGCGTGGTCATCGGCCTGCTGCAGACCACCGAGTACGCGCGGAGCATCTTCACCCGCATCAAGCGGCTCTACAACGCGCCCGACGAGGTCGACGCGGCCATCCGGGTGCGCATGCAGCGGCAGGAGATCCTCTACGACCAGCGCCGGAGGTTCCGGTTCGTCCTGCCGGAGGCCGTGCTGCGCTACCGGCTGGCGCCGCTGGACGTGATGCGCGGCCAGCTCGACCGGCTGCTGGCCGTGACGGCGCTGCCGAACGTCGAGTTCGGCATCGTGCCCTTCACAGCTCCCCTCCCGTCCGCCCTGCTCAACGGTTTCTGGATCTACGACAGGGACCACGTGGCCGTGCCCACCCGGACCCGTGACCTGATCCTGCGCGACCCGGAGGACGTCGCCTTCTACGAGCGGGCCTTCGACGAGTTCTGCGAGGTGGCGGCCTTCCGGGAGGACGCCCGCGCGGTGATCGTCCAAGTCCTGGAGGATCTGTCCGGACAATCAGAGGAATAATCCAGCAATTGCTTGATTAGGTCGGCAATGTCGTGCAATCCTCGATGCGACGGAGGTGACGCACGATGCTCGACACGCTGTCCTGCCTGGAGCGGTTCGCCGCGGCGACCCGGTCGCACGCCGACCTGTCCCTGCTGCACGTGTCGCTCGGCGACCCCGCCTACGTCCGCGTCCGCAACCGGTTCAGCGAGAACCTGGCCGAGACCGTCACCTGCTCGCCGGACGGCGGTTTCATCACCTCGTGGGGCTACCGGCTCGGCGGCGCCGACGACATCGAGGGCGCCGCGGCCCGGCTGGCCTACCTCCTGGCCGCCCTGCCCGCCTGATCCCCGGTCCGCCCCGGTGCGACCGCTCCGCGCCCGGCCGGACGGACGCCCTCGCGAAGAGCCCGCCCCGGGTCCGCGCCCCCGGGGCGCCCCGGCGGCTCCCGGGGTCCCCGCGGGCCCCGGGAGCCCTCAGGGGACCGGTGGGCCCTTTTCCGGCGGCGGCGCCTCAGGAGGCGGGGAAGACCGACGGGTCCAGGCCGACCTCGCGGGCGGCGGCGACGCGCGCGTGGTGCAGCAGGCGGCTCCTGGACATGTTCCCGGCGTCCAGGGTGTAGCGGATGGCCAGCCCGTCGAGCATGCCGTCGAGGCGCTCGGCCGCGCCCTGGGGGTCGTCGCAGTCGAACTCCCCCAGCGTCACGCCCTGCGTGATCACCTCGCGGAGGATCTCGATCCAGGCGCCCTCGAACTCCAGCAGGATGGTCCGCACGTGCTCCTCGCGCACCCCGACCGCCCAGGCGTCGAGCCAGAGGATCCAGCCCTGGTCGTCCCGCGAGGCCGGGATGCACAGGCGCAGCACGCTGTCCAGCCGCTCCACCGCGGTCCCCGGCCCGTCGACGATCTCCCGCAGCCGCTGGATCTCCGACTCGGTCGTGCTGCGGAGCATCTCGGTGATGAGGTCGTCCTTGGTGGCGAAGTGGTAGTGGATCAGCCCACCGCTCACGTTGGTCGCCCTGGCGATGTCGGCGACGCGGGTGCCGGCCAGGCCCCGCTCCAGCACGACCTTCCGGGCGGCCTCGAGCAGCTCCGCCCGCCGCTGGTCAGCCTGGTCCGCGCGGCTGCCTCGCGCCCCTCCTCCGCTCTGCACGGCGCAAGACTACAGCAGCGCGCCCTCCCCGCCCGATCCCGATGGGACCCGTGGTCCCACCGGGATCGCAGGGGAGGAAGGGGATGCGGTCAGCCGCACCGGTAGAGGGGCTGCTCCCCCTCGGTCCCGCCGTACTCGGAGGCGGCGACGGCGGTGCAGTTGGCCCGCACCCACGCGTCCGCCTCGGAGGAGCCGCCGCCGGGGCCGCCCCGGCCGCCGCCGGGGCCGCCCCGGCCGCCGCCGGGCAGCACGTACCTGAGCCGGCCGGAGGAGACGAGTCCGGCGAGCCGGTCCGCGGTCATGGCGGGGTCGCTTCCGGTGAAGCCGCCCATCGCGATGACCGGCAGGCCCGTGGAGAGGATGACCGACGAGGCGCTCTGCGCGCTGCCGACCGCCAGCAGCCAGGTGGCGCCGTCCCGGTTCTCCTCCAGGTAGGCGATCATCTCCCGGCTCACCGACCCGCCGGGGCCGCCCCGCATCCCGCCGGCCCGGCCGGTGGCGGCGCCGCCGTCCTGCGGGATCCCGGTCCCGCCGTCCTGCGAGGCCCCGGTCCCGCCGGACGGCGGGGCCCCGGCGTCACCGGCGGACCCCTCCGGCATGCCGTACGGTGCCCCGCCGGGGTCGCCCGCCCGCGTCCCGCCGGGGCCCCGCACGCCGCGGAAGCCTCCGGGACCGCCCGAGCCGGCCGGGCCCGCGGTCGGGTTGGTGCCGTTGACGGGCGAGCCGAGCGGGGTCACCGCGTAGGCGGCGGGGCCCGCCAGAGCGGCGAGCATCCCGGCGGCCAGCGCGACCGCGGCGATCCGCAGCCTGACCCGCCGCCCGAGACGGGCCGCGACCAGCCCGAGCGCCGCCACCGCCGCCGCCCCGGCCACCGCCCAGGCCAGCCAGGGCACGAACTCGGGGGTGCGCCGCAGCACCGTGAACGACCACGCCCCGGTGGCCGCGATCCCGGCCGGCAGCGCCCAGGCCCAGGCCCGGGACTCCCGGTACGCCTGCCACATCAGCACCCCGCCGGTGCCGGTGAGGGCGGCCACCGCCGGGGCCATGGCGGTGGTGTAGTACGGGTGGAAGGTGCCGCTGGAGAAGCTGAAGACCAGATAGTGCACGACCAGCCAACCGCCCCACAGCAGCAGGCCCGCGCGGGCGCCGGCCGGGGAGCGGCGGGCGGCCAGGACCAGGCCGCAGGCCAGGGCGAGCACCGCGAAGGGCAGCAGCCACGAGATCTGCCCGGCCATGACGTCGTTGAACAGGCGCCCGGCGCCGGACTCGCCGCCGAAGCCGCCCCCGCCGCCCCGGCCGTTCTGCCCGAAGACCCGGCCCAGGCCGTTGTAGCCGATGACCAGGTCCCGCACGGAGTTGTCGGTGCTGCCGCCGATGTACGGCCGGCTCCCGGCGGGCCACAGGTCGACCACGAGCATCCACCACCCGCTGGAGACCGCCAGGACGGCGCCCGCCGCGAGCAGGCGGCCGATCCGCCGCGGCACCGTGCCCGGCGCCAGGGCCAGGTAGGTCAGGGCGAGCGCGGGCACCACCAGGTAGGCCTGGAGCATCTTGGTGTTGAAGGCCAGCCCGACGAGGGCCGCCGACAGGAGCAGCGTGCGCGTCCGGCCGGTGCGGACCGCCTCCAGGCAGCACCAGGCCGCCGCCACCAGGAGCAGGACGAGGATCGTGTCGGGGTTGTTGTCCCGGTTGATGGCGACCGTGATCGGGGTCAGCGTCATCACCAGGGCCGCGACCGTCCCGGCGGCGTGCCCCGCCGCGCCCGGCAGGCCGCGGCGCACCGCCGAGTGCACCAGCGCGACGGAGGCGACGCCGCAGACCGCCTGGGGCAGGAGCATGCTCCACGTCCCGAAGCCGAAGACCCTCGCCGACAGGCCCATCACCCACAGCGCGAACGGGGGCTTGTCCACGGTGATGAACGACCCGGCGTCCAGCGCCCCGAAGAAGAACGCCTTCCAGCTCCGCGTGCCGGACAGGATCGCCGCCGCGTAGTACTCGTTGGCGTGGCCGTTGCGGCCGAGCGCCCAGGTGTACAGGACCGCGGCCGACGCGAGCACCGCCCAGAGCGCGGGCCGCGCCCAGCGCGGGGCGGCCATCACCCGTTCCCCCGCACGCGGCGGGGGTGGAAGACCCAGGAGCGCAGCAGCAGGAAGCGCACCAGGGTGGCGAGGGCGTTGGCCGCGACGACCGCGGTGATCTCCGCTGCGGTGGAGGCGTCCGGGACCAGCAGGTCCAGCAGGGCCAGGCCGCCGCTGCTCAGCGCCAGGCCGAGCAGGAAGGCCAGGCCGCCCTCGAGCTGGTGGCGCAGCGCCCCGGCGCGCCCGGTAACGCCGAAGGTGAAGCGGCGGTTGGCCGCGGTGTTGGCGACGGCGGTGACCAGCAGGGCCAGGCCGTTGGCGGCGACCGCGGGCGTCACCGTCCGCAGCAGGACGAACAGCACCAGGTGCGCCAGGGTGGAGACCACGCCGATGACGGCGAAGCTCGGCAACTGGCGGGCCATGCCGGTGGGCAGCCGGGCGTCCCTGACGCGCGGCGGGACGGGGAGCCCGGCCGGGCCGGACAGGGCCCTGCGCGCCACGCGGGCCATGCCCTTCAGGTCGTCCACGACGGTCCTGGCGATGTCCACCCGGCTGTCGGGGTCGTCCACCCAGTCCACCGGCACCTCGTGGATGCGCAGCCCGTGCCGCTCGGCGAGCAGCAGCAGCTCGGTGTCGAAGAACCACTCCTCGTCCTCGACCGCCGGGAGCAGCGCCTGGGCGACCTCGGTGCGGACCGCCTTGAACCCGCACTGGGCGTCGGAGAAGCCCGCGCCCATCGCCCCGCGGAGCAGCAGGTTGTAGGAGCGGGAGATGAACTCCCGCTTCGGCCCCCGGACCACGTTCGACCCCCGGGACAGGCGGGTGCCGATGGCCAGGTCGCTGTGGCCGGACATCAGCGGGGCCACCAGCGGCAGGAACGCCCTCAGGTCCGTGGACAGGTCCACGTCCATGTAGGCGACCACGTCCGCGGAGCTGGCCGACCACACCCGGCGCAGCGCCCGGCCCCGGCCCTTGGCGTCCAGGTGCACCGCGTGCACGTGCGGCAGCTCCCGGCACAGGTCCTGCGCGATCCGCCAGGTCGCGTCGGCGCTGGCGTTGTCGGCGACGGTGATGCGGAAGCCGTACGGGAAGGTCCCGGTGAGATAGGCGTGCAGGCGGCGGATGCTCCCGGCGAGCACCCGCTGCTCGTTGTGGACCGGGACCACGACCTCGACCAGGCGCGTGCGCGCCGGCGCGGGCATCGTCAGCCGGTCCGGCGCCGCCCCCCGCGGACGGTTGATCTGCTCTGTCATGCCCTCAGGCTCGGCGGGAGATCTTGGGCGAGTCTGAGGCGGTCGTTAACGGCGGATGAGAAACCCGGGATCAGATCCCGCCGGCAGGCGCGGGACGGCCGGGCAGGCGGAGCCTGGCGACGGCACCGCCGCCCTCGGCGTTCTCCAGGGCGACCTCGCCCCCGGCGTCCCGTACGGCCTGCGCCACGATCGCCAGCCCGAGCCCCGACCCCGGCATGCTCCGCGCCGAGGGCGAGCGCCAGAACCGGTCGAACACGTAGGGCAGCTCGTCCGGGGGGACACCCGGGCCGTGGTCGCGGACGGTCAGCTCGCCGCCGCGCAGCCGCACCACCACCGGGCCGCGCTCCGGCGCCCGCCCGGGCCCGTCCGCCGCGCCGCCGGGCCCGTCGCCGGGGGCGTCCCCGGGCGGGGCGCCGGAGAACTTCACCGCGTTGTCGAGCAGGTTGACCACGGCCCGCTCCAGCGCGCCCTGGTCCCCCTGGACGTACCAGGGCTCGAGCCGGACCTCGATCGGCAGCCCGCGGGCGCGCAGGCGGGCCCGGCCCACCGCCGCCTCGACGACCTCGTGCACGGCGACCTCGGTGCGCCGGGCGTGCTCGCTGCCGGCGCGGGAGAGCTGGAGCAGGTCCCCCACCAGCGTCGACATCTCCTCGAACTGGGCCTTGAGGCTCGTCAGCAGCCTGCGCTTGGCCGCGGGCTCCAGCGGGCGCCCGGAGTCCTCGCTGCGCAGCAGCAGGTCGACGTTGGTGCGCAGGCTCGTCAGCGGGGTGCGCAGCTCGTGCCCGGCGTCGGCGATCAGCCGCCGCTGGCGCTCCCGGGACCCGGCCAGCGCGGCGGTCATCGCGTTGAAGGACGCACCGAGCCGGGCGAGCTCGTCGGTGCCCTCGACCGGGATGCGGGTGCCGAGGTCCTCGGTCCTGGCGACGTGCTCGACGGCGCCGGTCAGCCGCTCCACCGGGCGCAGCGCGGTGACCGCGACGATCCGGCCCGCGCTGGCCGCGCCCAGCACGCCGACCGCGGCGACCCCGGCGAGGATCCAGGCGAGGGCGGCGAGCGTGGACTGGAACTCCTCCAGCGACCGCGCCTCCATCACCGCCAGGCCGCCTCCGAGGCTCTGGACCGCCACCCGGACCTCCTCCCCGTCCGCGCTCGCCCCGTCCCTGACCGTCCGCGCCCCCGCGACCGCCAGCGCCAGCTCCCGGTCGGCGGGCAGCACCTCGATCGCGGTGCCGCCGACGACGCACACGCCGCCCCGGGCGTCGATCACCTGCAGCAGCAGCCGGGGCGGGAGCGGCTGCTGCGGGGCGCTCGGCTGCGCGCCGGTGCAGAACCGGTCGATCCACGCCCTCTCCTGCGGTCCCTTCGGGACGCGCAGGGAGCGGTCCACCTGGTCCAGGAGCTCGGCGCGGACGATGAACCAGCAGGCCCCGGCGCACACCGCCACCGCCACCGCCACCGCCGTGGCGGCCAGCGCGGTCAGCCGCGAGCGCAGCGAGCGCGGCGCCGTCCTCACGGGGTGGCCCGCAGCACGTAGCCGACGCCCCGGACGGTGTGGATCAGCCGCGGCAGGCCGCCCGCCTCCGTCTTGCGCCGCAGGTACATCACGTAGACGTCCAGGGAGTTCGACGACGGCTCGAAGTCGAAGCCCCACACCTCGCTGAGGATCTGCTCGCGGGTCAGCACCTGCCGGGGGTGGACCATGAACAGCTCCAGCAGCAGGTACTCGGTCCGGGTCAGCTCCAGCGGGACGCCCGCCCGGGTGACCTCCCGGCCGGCGGTGTCCATCCGCAGGTCGGCGTAGACCAGCACGCCGGAGCCCGGGGGCCCCGGCGGCGCGCCGCCCAGGGCGCCGCGCCGCAGCAGCGCCCGGACGCGGGCCAGCAGCTCGTCCAGCTCGAACGGCTTGGCCAGGTAGTCGTCGGCCCCGGCGTCCAGCCCCGAGACGCGGTCGCCGACGGCGTCGCGCGCGGTGAGCATGAGCACCGGCACGTGGTTGCCGGCCGCCCGGAGCCTGCGGCAGGCGGTCAGCCCGTCCAGCCGGGGCATCATCACGTCCAGCAGCACCAGCTCGTACGGCTCGCGCTCCAAGACCTCCAGCGCGGCCTGCCCGTCCCCGGCCAGGCCCACCCGGTACCCCTCGTACTCCAGGCTGCTCTGCAGGGCCTCCCTGAGCGCGGGCTCGTCGTCCACGACCAGCACCCGCGCGGCCTCACCGTCACCCATGCCTCCACGGTAGGGACCCATCATGAGAAGTCCGTGAGGAGGACGGGCGCCCCCGGCGGAGGGTCCCGGCGGCACGGCGCCGCGCCGCCTCGGGGCGGCGCCCCCGGACCGCGCCCGGCGCGGCGGCGCGGCCGGTCACGCGCTCAGGACACGCGCTCAGGACAGCAGCGCCATGGCGGCGTTGTGCCCGGGGATGCCGCTGACCCCGCCGCCGCGCCGCGCGCCCGCGCCGCAGAGCAGGATCCGCTCGAACCCGGTCTCCACCCCCCACCTGCCCGCCTCGCCGAACGGCCAGGACAGGTCGCGGTGGAAGATGTGCCCGCCGGGCAGGCCGGACTCGTTCTCCAGGTCCACCGGGGTCTTCGCCTCCAGGCAGGGCCGGCCGTCCGGGCCGCGCAGCAGGCAGTCCTCGATCGGCTCGGCGAGCACCCGGTCCACCGAGCCGAGCGTCGCGCGCACCGCCCGCTCCCGCGCGCCGTCGGGGTCGGCGCGGAACAGCCGGGCGGGCATGTGCAGCCCGAACAGGGTCATCGTGTGGGCCCCGGCCGCGCGCAGCTCCGGGCCGAGGACGGAGGGGTCGGTCAGCGAGTGGCAGTACACCTCGGCCGGCGGCAGGGCCGGGACCGACCCCCGCGAGGCCTCGACCCGGGCGCGGGCGAGCTGGTCGCGGCCCTCGTTGATGTGGAAGGTGCCGCTGAACGCCTCCGCCGGATCGACCTCGGGGTCCTTCAGCCGGGGCAGCCGGGAGAGCACCATGTTGATCTTCAGCTGGGCGCCCTCGGGCACGGAGGGCTCGGTGCCGAGCAGCCGGGCCAGTACGGCGGGCGGCACGTTGGCCAGGATCCGCTCGCCGGTGACCGTGTGCTCCCCGGCCCCGTCGCGGAAGACGACCTCCCCCGAGGGGCTGACCGCCACGACCTCGGCCCCGGTGCGGATCTCCGCACCCGCCGCCCGCGCCGCCCCGGCCAGCGCCCCGGAGACCGCGCCCATCCCGCCGACCGGGACGTTCCAGTCGCCCGTCCCGTCGCCGATCACGTGGTAGAGGAAGCAGCGGTTGGCCAGCAGCCCCTCGTCGCGCGGGTCGGCGAAGGTGCCGATCAGGGCGTCGGTGAGCACCACCCCGCGCACCGTGTCGTCGGCGAAGCGCTGGTCGACCACCTCGCCGATCGGCCGCTCGAACAGCTCGCGCCAGGCCTCGCGGCCCACCAGGTCGCGCATCGCGCCGCGGCTCATCAGCGGTTCGAGCAGGGTCGGCGCGACCCGGGAGGCGACCTCGGCGGTCATCGCGTAGAAGCGGCCCCAGGCGTCGAAGTCGGCGTTCCCGCCGGTGACCCGGGCGAACGACGCGGCGGTGCGCTCGGCGTCGCCGCCGTCCACCAGCAGGCCGGTCTCCCCCACCGGGGTGTAGGAGGCGTACCGGCGACGGCGCAGCTCCACGGCGAGCCCGAGGTCCTTGACGATCTTGGACGGCAGCAGGCTGACCAGGTAGGAGTAGCGCGACAGGCGGGCGTCCACCCCGGGGAATGCCTGCTCCGAGACGGCGAGGCCGCCCACGTGGCCGAGGCGTTCGAGGACCAGCACCCGGCGTCCGGCGCGGGCGAGGTAGGCGGCGGCGACCAGGCCGTTGTGGCCGCCTCCGGCGACCACGACGTCGTAACGGGAACGGAGCATGGCGGCGTCCAGGGGGTCGGAGGGCATCGGGGGGAAGGGGGACGGGACCGGGGAGCCCGCGGGGCCGCTCCCCGGCTAGAGCCCGGTCTGCCGGTGCGGCTTGGGACGGAGCACGCTCGACACCTCGGCCGACGTCATGGCCGCGACCCTATACCGAAAAAGACAAATCGGTCCATAGTCCCCAGAGGGCCCGAAGGCGGCCCCCGGGACGCGCGCGCTCAGGCCCGGGACGCGCCGAGGGCGATCGCCATCAGGACCGCACCGGGACCCGTGGGCGGGCGCCCGCGGCGCCAGACCGCCCGGAGCCGGCGCCGCAGGTCGATGCCGCCGGTCGCCACCTCGACCAGGCGGCCGGTGGCGAGCTCCGCCTCGACCGCGTAGGCGCTCAGCACGGCCGGCGCCGAACCCTCCCGGGCGGCGCCCTTGACCGCGGTGTTCGACCCCAGCTCCAGCCGCGGGGCCGCGACGGCGTGACCGGCCAGCGCGCGGTCCAGGGTCTCGCGGGTGCCGGAGCCGCGCTCCCGGACCACCAGCGGGGTCGCGGCCAGCTCCGCGGCGAGCAACGGGGTGCGGCGGCGCGCCCACGGATGGTCCGGAGCCGCCACGACCACCAGCCGGTCGGCGGCCACCGCACGCCAGGCCAGTCCCTGCGGTACCGACGGCCCCTCCACGAACCCGAGCTCGATCCCGCCGATCTCCCCGCCGACCAGCCGGGCCACCTCCGCCGAGTTCTGCACCTCCAGCCCGACCTGGACCTGCGGCAGGCGGCTCTGCAGCTCCCCCAGCCAGCGGGGGAGCAGGTACTCGGCCACGGTCATGCTGGCCGCGATGTGCAGGTGCGCCGCCCGCGCGTGCCGTACGGCCGCCGCCCCGCGCATCAGCTCCTCGGCGGCCGCCAGCACCTGCGCCGCCCAGGCCGCGATCATCGCTCCCTGCGGGGTGAGCGTGGAGCCGCGGGGGGTGCGCTCCAGCAGGGTCAGGCCGAGCCGGCGTTCCAGCAGCGCGATCCGCTTGCTCGCCGAGGGCTGGGCGATGCCCGCCGAACGGGCGGCCTGCCCCAGGCTCCCCAGCCGCTCGACCTCGACGAGCAGGCGCAGTGACTCCAGGTCGGGCAGGGCGCTCATAGCCCCAGGCTATGGCCTGACCCGGTGCGGCGGGTGCCCCGACCGCCCGGATCCGCGCGGTCTGGCGGCCGATGCCTTTACAACGTAGATTCTTTACGTGCCCACCGGGAGGCCGCCGAGTGGACGCCGCAGCATCATGCCCGTAACGTGATTTTTTGCAGGGAAACAACCATTTACCCCGCTCAGCCCGGCAGGCGCCCCTCCCGACCTAGGAGACAGAACCCGCTCATGCCTACCACCCAGCAGCCGACCGACACCGTGATCCGCCCGTCCGACGAGGTGGCCGAGGCGCTGGCGCAGGGCGCCCCGGTCGTGGCGCTCGAGTCCACGATCATCTCGCACGGCCTGCCCCAGCCCCGCAACCTCGAGGTCGCGGCCGAGCTGGAGGAGATCGTCCGCGAGGCGGGAGCCGTCCCCGCGACCATCGCGGTGCTGGACGGGGTGGCGCACATCGGCCTGGACGCCGCCGGGCTCAAGCGGATCGCCACCGAGCCGGGCCTGCGCAAGCTGGGCTTCCGCGACCTGCCCGCCGCCGCGGCGCTGCGGGCCAGCGGCGCCACCACGGTCTCGGCGACCTCGTTCCTGGCCGCCCGGGCGGGCATCCGGGTCTTCGCCACCGGCGGCCTCGGCGGCGTGCACCGAGAGTGGACCGCCACCCAGGACGAGTCGGCCGACCTCGACATGCTCAGCCGTACCCGCATCACCGTGGTGTGCGCGGGCGTGAAGTCGATCCTGGACGTCCCGGCGACCCTGCAGCGGCTGGAGACCAAGGGCGTCACCGTGGCCGGGTTCCGCACGGACGAGTTCCCCGGCTTCTACCTGCACACCTCCGGCGAGCCGGTCGACTGGCGGCTGGAGACCCCCGAGGAGGCCGCAGGCGTCATGCGCGCCCAGGACGCCTTCGGCGGGCCGGAGACCGCGCTGATCGTCGCCAACCCGGTGCCCCGCGAGGAGCAGCTCGACCCGGACCTGCACGACCGCGTCCTCGCCGAGGCCCTGGCCGCGGCGGAGCGGGAGAAGGTGACCGGCCAGGCGATCACCCCGTTCCTCCTCGGCTACCTGGTGCGCGGCACCGGGGGCGCCTCGCTGGAGGCGAACCTCGCCGCCGTGCGCGGCAACGCGCGCCTGGCCGGGCGGATCGCCCTGGCCTGGAGCAGGGGGGCCTGAGCCGCCCATGAAGGGCCCCGGGAGAGGCGCCGCCAAGGGCCGCGGCAGGGCGCCCGCGGCGGAGGGCGCCGCGCACGCCCCCTCCGCCGCGGGCGGCAGCGGCCTGCTGGTCATCGGCGACGTCGTCACCGACGTCGTCGCGCTGCACGGCCGGACGGGGTTCGCGGGCCTGGCGGCCGGCACGGACACCGCCGCCGACATCGTGCTGCGCCCGGGCGGCTCGGCGGCCAACACCGCCGCCTGGGCCGCCCACCTGGGCGCCGACACGCGGCTGCTGGCCCGGGTGGGCCACGACACCGGCGAGTGGCACGAGGCCGAGCTGCGGCACGCCGGGGTCCGGCCGCACCTGCGGACCGATCCCGAGCAGCCGACCGCCGTGGTGATCGCCATAGTCGACGCGGCCGGGGAGCGGACCATGCTCACCAACCGGGGCGCGGGCGGGCGCATCGGCGTCGGCGACTGGGACCCCGCCCTGCTCGACGGGGTCGCCCACCTGCACCTGTCCGGATACACGCTCTTCGCCGAACCGGGGCTGCGGCTGGCCCGGCTGGCGCTGGCCGAGGCCCGCCGGCGCGGCCTGTCCAGCAGCGTCGACCCCGCCTCCACCGGGTTCCTGCGGGCCTTCGGGCCGCAGCGGTTCGTGCAGGAGACGGCGGAGGCCCGGCTGGTGATCCCCAACCTGGACGAGGCGCTGCTGCTGACCGGCGAGACCTCCGCCGAGCGCGCCGCCGAGCTGCTCAGCCTCAGGTACGGCGCGGCGGCGGTGAAGCTCGGCTCCGAGGGCGCCGTGCTGGCCAGGCAGGGGCGCCCCGTCGCGCGGGTGGCGGGCCTGCCCGCGCGGGCCGTGGACTCCACCGGAGCGGGCGACGCGTTCGCCGCCGGGCTGCTGACCGCCCTGCTCGCGGGGGCGGATGACGAGGCCGCGCTGGCGGCGGGGAGCCGGGCCGGAGCCGAAGCTGTTACGGTCATCGGTGGCCGTCCGCGTATCCTACGGTCTGATCTGGGTTCCACCGAGCTTTACCCTCATAGGGCCAATTGATAGCTTGCGGCGTAGGCTGCACCATTAGCCACATGCGTCACTTTGGGGAGGTTGCGGTCAACCGATGGACGCCGAGTCATCGATCTGCCTGAGTGATCTGGTCCCGGCCCTGCGCTGGAGTCGCCAGCAGCAGGTCGCCGAAGCCCTCTCCGACCCCCGCCTGCCCGCGGGCTGGTGGTCCTCCGTCACGCTCCCCAAGGCCCTCGGCACCGCCGGGCTCGACTGGGTCTGCGACCGGCTCGCCCGGCTCTCGGTCTCCCGGTGGGAGCACCTGCCGCTGAGCGACGTCCTCCCCGCGCTGCACGTGCACACGGTCGACCCCACCCTGCCCGGCTGGCCGGAGCCCGCGCGCTCGGCCATCACCGGCCTGGGCGGCTGGTCCCGGCTGCGCCGCCTGACCGCGGGGGACCTCACCGGCCCCGCCGTACCGGCCTCCCCCGAGGTCGTGGTCACCGCGATGTTCCGCGAGGTGCTCGGCCGGATCCCGGGGATCACCGAGCAGGTCGCCGCCCCCGCCGCACAGGCCGCCGCCCCCGCCGCGGTGCCCCCGCAGGCCGCCCCTGCCGCTCCCCCGGCGCCCGCGCCGGCGGCCCCGCCCTCCGTCGACATCAGCGAGTACCCGCTGGTGCGCCTGGTGGACAACATGTTCCGCGACTGGGGCCCGCTGGAGCGTGCCGTCGCCGTGGACCGCCTGTTCGCCGTCGACCCGATCAGCCTGCGCGCCCTGGCGCACAAGCTCAACGCCGACCTCGGCGCCCTGTCGGCGGCCCAGCGCGCCGCCGAGGAGCGCATCCTGCTCTGGCTGCGCTCCTCCGAGTCGGCCCCGCTGACCGGCCACATGTTCGGGCTCACCGAGTGGCTGGGCGCGGCCGCCACCGAGGAGCAGCTCATCGGGGCCGACCCCGCGCACCCCGTCGAGGTCCCCACGCTCCGCACCCCGCTCTGGCGGGTGCTGGTCACCCTCATGCCCGACCGGCGGCTCCAGGACGGCTGGCTCGTCGTCGGCGACCTGGGGAGCCTGCGGGAGCGGACCCGCCGGCTGCTCGCGGGCAAACCGGCCGACGCCGATCTCTTCGCGCTCATGGAGCACCAGCTCGGCATCCGCACCCACTCCGCGCAGGCCTGGCTGGACGCGCTCACCGCCTCGGCCGCGCAGGAGGAGACCGCGGCGGCCGCCTCCGGCGGGGGCGCCGAGCAGCTGCCCCGCCGTACGCCGGGGGCCAACGGCCACCACCGCGGCGGCCAGCCCGTCCCGCAGGTCAACACCGCCTCGATCGACCCCCGCGCGGCCCTGGCCACGCTCTCGGCGCTGTCCGGGGGCGGCCGGCCGCATCTGATCACCAGCCAGCGCGAGAGCACTCCGATGCCGCCGCCCAACCCCGCGACCGACCCGAGCCGCTGGCAGCGGATCGAGGTGACCAGCGAGCACCTGCGGGGCGCTCCGGTGGCCGTGCCCGAGGGGTACGCCACCCGGCTCGGCATGCGTCCCGGCACGCTGCTGTCGGTGACCGGCCCCGGCGACAACGCGGTGGTCCTCGTCTGGCGGGACCAGCCGGTCTTCGACTCGCTCCAGCCCGTGCTGATGCGCCTGAACGCCCGGCCGGGCGACCAGGTCTACGTGACCGTGGACGGCTACCGGCTGGAGGCGCAGCTGCCCAGCTGACGGCCGGAGCCGGCGCCGGCCGCCCCGCACGCGCGAGGGCCGGGCGCCGGCGATGCGGCCGATGAGCGCGGTCCGGTCGTCCGCCCCGCACGCGCGAGGGCCGGGCCCGCCGGTGTGTCCGGCGGGCCCGGCCTGTGAGATGTCGCGGGGTGCCGCGGGGCCGGACCGGGGCGTGCGGTCCCCTGGTGGTCGCGGCCCCGCGGAGATGGAACGGTACGGCCCGCGGGGATGCGCGTCGGACACGGACCGTACCGGGTCGTGCGCTCCGCCGCCCGCACGGGCGGCGGAGCGGTCCGCGGTGCCCGCCGGGTCAGGCGGCGGAGCAGCTCACCGAGGAGGGCGAGCCGCCGCTCCCGGTGCCGGTGAACCCGAAGGAGGCCGAGGAGCCGGGGGCCAGGCCGCCGTTGTGGTCGGCGTTGCGCACCGTGACGTCGGCCCCGCTCTGGGTGTGCCGGCCGTTCCAGAGCTGGGTGACGCTCTGGCCGCCGGGGAAGGACCAGCGCACCGTCCAGCCGGACAGGGCCGCGTCCCCGGTGCTCTTCACCGTCACCTCGGCCTGGAATCCGCCCTGCCAGGAGTTGACCAGCCGGTACGTCGCCGTGCAGGCCCGGCCGCCGATCGGCGTGGAGCTGGGGGTCACCGTCGGCGTCACGGTCGGCGTGACCGTGGGGGTCGCCGTGGGCGTCGAGTCCGGGGCGGCCATGGCCAGCTCGTAGGCGCGCTGCGGGACGAACTGGCCGGCCCCCGCGATGCAGCCGTCGGCCTCGCCCGGCAGCTTGATCCAGAGGAACGCGTCGATCATGGAGTCGCCGGTGTTCGTCGTGCTCGGCGTGCCGATGGCCCGGCCCGCCGGGTCGCACCACTCGCTGCCGGCCGGGCCGTTGCCGTTGCGGCTGGTGTCGATCACCGCACGGAGGCGGGAGACGCCGGTGGCGGCGATGACGTTCTTGGCGTAGGCCACCTCGGTGGAGGTCCAGCGGTAGTTGGAGACGTTGAGCGAGATGCCGTCCGCGCTGTCGGCCACTCCGGCGGCCCGCAGGCGGGCCGCGGCCTCGCCCGCGCTCAGCCAGCCCGAGTGGCCGATGTCGAAGTAGACCTTCGCCTGGCCGGAGGCGGCCTTCAGCTTCCTGCCCGCGTACGCCATGGAGGCGTTGACCTCCTGCTGCTGGGCGGAGCTCATGCAGTTGGTCATGATCGGCAGGACGTCCGGCTCCAGGACGATCGCGGCCGGGCGGCCCTGCAGGCCCGCGGCGAACTCGTCGATCCACTGCCGGTAGGCCGTGTGGCTGGGCGCGCCGCCGGTGCTCGCGCCGCTGCAGTCGCGGTTGGGGATGTTGTAGACGACCAGGATGGGCGTCTTGCCCGCGGCCGCCGCCGCGCCGACGAAGGAGGAGACCTGCGAGCGGATGGTCGAGGTGTTCGTCGTGGTGAACCACCGCCCCTGGGGCACGGAGGCGATCCGGTCCCGGATGACGGGCGTCCGCGAGTCGCCGGGGTTGGCGGCGACCCACTTGGCCGCGCTGGTCTCCGGGTCGACGTAGAAGGACGAATCCGCCGCGGACGCTCCGGCGGCCAGCGACACCGCGGCGCAGGAGGCGGCGACCAGGGCCGTGCACACCGTCGCCAGGATGGACTTTCTTGACATCGAACGGGCTCCTTAGGGGGTGATGTGGGAGCGCTCCCAAAGTAGCCGTCCGCCTCCTGCCGACCTAGCGGGAGCCGCTCCCCCACCCTCCGCGCGAGCCTCTGAGCTGCACGGACACCGAAGTCCGAGGATGAAAGTTTCAAGGTCCCTGCCGCCGGCACGGGCCGGGGTCAGCGGCGGGCCGAGCGCATGGCCCTGCGGACCGTGACACCCGGGACCGAGCCGCCGGCGATCCTGCGGTACTCCTCCGACTCCACCGGGCACAGGGTGATGCGGCCCCGCGCGTCGAAGAGCAGGCCCCAGCCGTACCGCTTCGGCAGGGGTGAGGCCCGCAGGCAGGCGCGGGGCCCGGCGAAGAAGCGCTCCCGCAGCTCGGCGCGCTCGGCCCCCGACGGCTCGCCGAGCCCTTCCTGGCGGCGGAGCCAGGTCTCGAACAGCACGTCCTCCTGGGTCAGCGCGCCCGGGTTCTCCGCGAGCATCGCGAACTGCACGGCGGCGACCGTCTTCCCGCCTCCGGGCGGCACCACCGCCCGGTCGACCGGGCAGTCCTCGGCCACCGCGATGAGCGTGTCGTAGTAGTTGAGGTCCACGGGGAGATGATGCCGCTCCGGGGCGGGCGGGGCCACGGCGGGGGACGGATCCGGCGGGCCCCGCAGGGGCCGGCCGGATGCGCGGAATCCGTCAACCACAGGTTGACGCACGCGGCGCGTCAACTTATGGTTGACGCATGACTGATGACATCCGGCCCACCCCGATGAAGCACCACGTCCGGCTCGACGATCTGATCGAGGCCATCAAGAAGGCCCATCCCGACGTGCTGGACCAGCTCTCCGACGCGGTCATCGCCGCGGACCACCTCGGCGAGGTCGCCGACCACCTCATCGGCCACTTCGTGGACCAGGCACGGCGCTCGGGCGCCTCCTGGACCGAGATCGGCAGGAGCATGGGGGTCAGCAAGCAGGCGGCCCAGAAGCGCTTCGTGCCGAAGGACCCCGGCGCCTCCGATCTCGATCCCGAGCAGGGGTTCGCCCGGTTCACCCCCCGCGCCAGGAACGTCGTGGCGGCGGCGACGAACGAGGCCCGGACCGCGCGCAGCGCCGAGATCGGCCCCGCCCACCTGGTGCTGGGGCTGCTCAGCGAGCCGGAGGCGATCGCCGCGCGGGTGATCAACGCCCGGGGCGTGTCGTCGGACGCCGTACGGCAGGCCGCCGCCGCGGCACTGCCCCCGGCGGCCGAGCAGGCGCCCGACCTCGTCCCGTACGGCCAGCAGGCGCGCAAGGCACTGGAGCTCACCTACCGGGAGGCCCTGCGGCTGGGGCACAACTACATCGGGACCGAGCACATCCTGCTCGCCCTGCTGGAGCTGGAGGACGGCACGGGCGTGCTCTCCGGCCTCGGCCTCACCAAGGCCGCCGCCGAGGCCGAGGTCGCCGAGGCCCTGACGGCCGCCGTCGCCGCCCTCAAGCAGGAGGCGGAGGACCCCGGGACCGCCCGCGGGCAGGGGTGACCCCGGCGGGCGCCGCCACCGGACGGCATGCCCGCGGGACCCGCGGGGGTTCCGCTACCGGCGCGGGCGGTGCCAGGCGGTCACGCCCAGCCGCCCGGTCGTGCCGAGGTCCACGGTCCGCCGCACGGTGTGCGCCGCCCTCCCCTCGGCCGGGGCGATCCTCAGGTAGGCGCCCCGCGCCGGGGGCGCGGTGGAGCCCAGCAGGGTGTTCCGCCAGACCAGCCCCGCCACCGCCGTCTCGCCGGGAGCCAGCGTCAGCGGCCGGGGAGGGGCGTCGAAGCCGTCGATGAGGGCGATGGACGACGAACCCTCGGCGACCTCGACGTCGAGCGGCCTGCGCTCGCCGTCGAGGACCTGCAGGACGGGGTAGCCGTTCAACCGGTAGGGGCGGGTGCCGCAGTTGACCAGCTCGACGGAGAGCGCCCGCAGCCCCATGGCGGCGTCGGTCCCTCCCACCGTGACGGCGACGTCCCGCCCGGTGCAGCGGGCGGCCGGGGCGGGCGCGTGGCCCGGCAGGGCGGGGAGCGGGGAGTGCGCCGTGGAGGCCGCCGCGGGGAGCGGCCGAGAGGGCAGCGCGGTGCCCCCCGGGAGCGCGGCCTGCGGCGGTGCCGCGCAGGCGGTGAGCACCGCTCCCAGCACGCCCGCCGCGAGCGCCCCGGCGCAGGCGGTGCGCACGCGGCGGCTCCCGTCCCGCGTAGAGGTCATGTCCGCATCCCCCCGCTCCGTTCCCGACCGTCCGATCATGCCATCCGGCCGCGGTCCCCGGCGGCGCCGTCCTCCGCCGGGGACGGGGAGTCGATGAGAGCGTCCTCACGGACGGCTCACAGGGCGTTCACCCGGCCCCCCGAGTCTGTTCATCACCACGGGAACGGACGGAACGGAGGGACCGGCGTGCAAGCGACGACGATCCTCGGACTGGTCATGGACGCGGCGGCCGTGACGGTGCTGGCCTACGCGCTCTACTACCGCAGGCACCACCGGCGTGACCTGCTGTTCGCCTATGTCGCGCTGAACGCGGGGATCTTCGCGGTGGTCTCCCTGCTGCTGGTGCAGCGGGTCGACCTCGCGGTGGGGTTCGGGCTGTTCGGCGTGCTGTCGATCATCCGGCTGCGCTCGAACGAGATCACCCAGGGTGAGATCGCCTACTACTTCACGGCGATCGCGCTCGGACTGGTGAACGCGCTCGCGGCCGGATGGCCGCTGACCGCGCTCGTGCTCGACGCGGTCCTGCTGGGCGTGATCTACGTCGCCGACCACCCCCGGCTGCTCGGCCGCACCCGCCGCCGGGTGGTGACGCTCGACGTCGTGCACGCCGACCCGCGGGCGCTCCGGGCGGACCTGGAGAGCAGGCTGCGCGTCCCGGTGCTGGAGTGCGCCGTGCAGGAGGTCGACTACGTCCGGGACACCATGGTGGTCGACGTCCGCTACCGGGAGGCGCGGGAGGGCCGGTCCGCCGCCCTCCCCCGGCCGGGCCGCTGCCACGCCGGCGCGGGCAGGCCGGCGTGACGCGGGCCGACGCGCTGCTCGCCGGTGTCGCGGCGGGGCTGCCCGCCGTCGGGCTCGCGGACGTGCCGGCGCTGATGTCGCGCGTGGACCGCAAGTACGTCGTCCCGGTCTCCGTGATGGCGCGCCTGGCCGCCGAGCTGGGCGACGACGTCGCGGTGCTCCGGATCGGGACGCGGCGCCAGTTCCGCTACAGCTCGACCTACTTCGACACCGGCGACCTGCTGACCTTCCGCCAGCACCGGCAGGGCCGCAGACGCCGGTTCAAGATCAGGACCCGGACCTACCTCGACGGCGGCGGCCGCTGGCTGGAGGTCAAGCTGAGCGGTGCGGGGCGGGGCACCGACAAGCACCGCATGCCGTACGGGAGCGGGCCGGGCGACGCGCTGACCGGCGAGGCGCTGGACTTCGTCTCCGGCACCCTCCGCGACGGCCTGCGCCTGCCCCTCCCGGACGGGCTGGAGCCGGTCCTGACCACCGACTACCGGCGGGTCACCCTGGTCGACCGGCGCGGGGCGGCCCGGGTGACGTGCGACACGGGCCTGGTCTGCCGCGACGGGACCGGTACGGCACGGGCCCGGGGCGACCACGTCCTGCTGGAGTCCAAGTCGTGCGGGGGCGGGAGCGGGGTGGACGCGGTCCTGCGCGGCCTGGGCGTGCGCCCGGTCGGCGTCAGCAAGTACTGCCTGGGGGTGGCCCGGCTCCGCGGCGCCCCGGCGAACCCCTGGCACGCCGTGCTGCGCCGCCTCTTCGAGGACCGGCCCGCCGCCCCCGCACCGGGGAGGGCTGCGGCCCGCAATCCGTGACGGGATGCCCGCCGCCCCGCCCTTCCCCCGCTTTCCGCGCCGGCCGGGAAGACCGGGGAAAACCGGAGAAGGCCGACAGACCGCAAGACACCCGGCCGCGGACCGCGCGGGAATCCCCGGCGCGCCGCGGCCGGGAGTCGGCCGCGCCGATGCGGGCAATTCCCGGAACCCCCGGCCGAACGGCGCTCGTTGGTCCGCATGACGGCCTTTCCCGGAGGCGCCCATGCAGTCACCGCAGGATCTCCCGGATCCGCTTCGACGGCCTCGTGCACCAGCTGGCCGGCCTCGACGTCGAGTCGCTCGGCGTCCCCGTCGTCTGGCCGGACGCGGACGACCGGGAGCGCTCCGGAGAGCCGATCACGGTGGGCGTGCCGTGGGGCGCGCTCCACATGACCGCCGTGGCGGGCCGTCTCTTCTCCGAGCTCGGCTACCGGGTGGTCGCGGCGGACTGGCTGACCGTCCGCAACGCCCGCTGACGGCCCCGCGCGGCCGGAGCCCCCGCCGGCGTGCGCCCGCCGTGCCGCCGCCCGCCGTGCCGCGGGCCTCCGGAAGGGCCTACGATCACCAGGATGCGGATCGATCTGGTCACGGTCGTGGTGGACGACTACGACCGAGCCATCGCGTTCTTCACCGGCGCCCTGGGCTTCGAGCTGGCCGAGGACTCGCCGTCCCTGACGAACGACGGCCGCCCGAAGCGGTGGGTCGTCGTCCGCCCGCCGGGCGGCGGGACCGGCGTCCTGCTCGCCCGGGCGGACGGCGAGCGGCAGCGCGCCGCCGTCGGGGACCAGGTCGCCGGGCGGGTCGGCTTCTTCCTGCGGGTGGACGACTTCGAGGCCGCCCATGCGCGGATGGCGGCGGCCGGTGTCGAGTTCGTGACCGCGCCGCGCACCGAGCCCTACGGCCGGATCGCCGTCTTCCTGGACGTGGCGGGCAACCGCTGGGACCTGCTCGGCCCGGCCTGAGAGGGGCGCCCGGCGGGGGCCGGATCGCCGCTCCGGCCCCCTCACCACCGCGCGCACCCCAGGTCAGAGGTCGGACAGGCCCAGCTCGCGGGCGATCAGCATGCGCTGGACCTCGCTGGTGCCCTCGCCGATCTCCAGGATCTTCGCGTCGCGGTAGAAGCGCCCGACGGGGTACTCGTTCATGAAGCCGTACCCGCCGAAGATCTGGGTGGCGTCGCGGGCGTTGTCCATCGCCGCGTTGGAGGAGACCAGTTTGGCGATGGCCGCCTCCTTCTTGAACGGCTCGCCCGCCAGCATCTTCTCCGCGGCGTGGTAGTAGGCCAGGCGGGCGGTGTGCGTGCGGGCCTCCATGTCGGCGATCTTGAACTGGATGGCCTGGTAGTGGCCGATCGGGTGGCCGAAGGCCTGGCGCTCGCGGACGTAGCGCAGGCACTCGTCCACGCAGCCCTGGGCCAGGCCCACGGACAGGGCGGCGATCGCGATGCGGCCCTCGTCGAGGGTCTGCAGGAACTGCGCGTAGCCGCGGCCCCGCTCGCCGAGGAGGTTCTCCGCGGGGACCCGGCAGTCGGTGAAGGCCAGCTCGCGGGTGTCGGAGCAGTTCCAGCCGACCTTGGAGTACTTCTTGGCGACGGTGAAGCCGGGCGTGCCGGCCGGGACGAGGATCGTGGAGATCTCGGGGCGGCCGTCCCCGCGCCGCCCGGTGATCGCGGCCACGCCGACCACGCCGGTGATGTCGGTGCCGGAGTTGGTGATGAACGCCTTCGAGCCGTTGATGACCCACTCGCCGCCGTCGAGCACGGCGGTGGTGCGCATGCCGCCCGGCACGTCGGAGCCGCCGCCCGGCTCGGTCAGGCCGAACGCGCCCAGCATCTCGCCGCGCGCGAGCTTCGGCAGCCAGCGCTCGCGCTGCTCGGCCGTGCCGAAGCGGTAGATCGGCATGGCGCCCAGCGAGACGGCCGCCTCCACGGTGATCGCCACGCTGGAGTCGACCCGGGCCAGCTCCTCCAGGGTGAGGCAGAGCGCGAAGTAGTCGCCGCCCATGCCGCCGTACTCCTCGGGGATGGGCAGGCCGAACAGGCCCATCTGGCCCATCTGGCGGACGATGTCGTAGGGGAACTCCTCGCGCTCGTACAGCTCGCCGATCACCGGGGCGACCACGTCGCGGGCGAACGCCTCGACGGTCTTGCGCAGGTCTTCGTACTCTTCGGTCAGCTTCATCGCTGCGTCACTCCTTGGGCAGGGCCTTGGACAGGGCCTGGACGACCCGGGACGGGCTGGGGCGGCCGAGCCGCGCGGCCAGCCAGGTGCTGGTCTCCACCAGCGCGGTCAGGTCGAGGCCGGTCTCCACGCCGAGGCCGTGCAGCATCCAGACCAGGTCCTCGGTGGCGAGGTTGCCGGTGGCGGACTCGGCGTACGGGCAGCCGCCGATGCCTCCGGTGGAGGCGTCGACCACGGTCACCCCGGCGCGCAGCGCGGCCAGCGTGTTGGCCAGCGCCTGGCCGTAGGTGTCGTGGAAGTGCACGGCCAGCCGCTCGGGGCCGCCGAACGCCTCGATGAGCGCGCCCACGTGGCCGGGGGTGCCGACGCCGATCGTGTCGCCGAGCGAGAGCTCGTGGCAGCCCAGGTCGAGCAGCCTGCGCCCGACCTCGACGACCTGCCCGACCGGGGTGGGTCCCTCCCACGGGTCGCCGAAGCACATCGACACGTACGCCCGCACGCGCAGGCCGTGCTCCAGCGCCCGGCCGACGACCGGCTCGAACATCTCGAACTGGGAGGCCAGCGTCCGGTTGAGGTTCCTGGCCGCGAACGTCTCGGTGGCGCTGGCGAAGACCGCGATCTCGGTGACGCCGTGCTCCATCGCCCGCTCCAGCCCGCGCTCGTTGGGCACCAGCACCGGGTAGCGCACCCCGGGCGCCCGCTCGACGGCGGCGAGCAGCTCGGCGGCGTCGGCGAGCTGCGGCACCCACCTCGGGTGCACGAAGCTGGTGGTCTCGATCACGCTGTGCCCGGCGGCGGCCAGGCGGGCCACGAACTCGGCCTTGACCTCGACCGGCACGACCACCGGCTCGTTCTGCAGCCCGTCGCGCGGGCCGACCTCGTAGACCGTGACCCGCTCCGGCAGGCCCTCCGCCCGGTACGGCGCCGGCCGTACGGCTGTGGTCGTCACGACTCCTCCTCCCGCCGGACGACGGCGAGCAGGGCGTCCATGTCGACCGCCTGCCCGGCGCGGACCGGCAGCTCGGCCACCGTCCCGCCGAGCGGGGCGGTCACGGTGTGCTCCATCTTCATCGCCTCGACGATCACCAGCGGCTGCCCCTCCTCGACCCGCTCCCCCACGGCCGTCTTGACCACGAGCACGGTGCCGGGCATCGGGCTGCGGACCGCGCCGTCGCCCGAGGCCCCGCCGCGGGCGCGGTCGCCGGGGTCGCCCAGGCGGTGGCGGGTGAGCGCCCACGCGCCGCCCTGGCGGCCGAGCCAGACGGTGTCGCCGTCGCGGGCGGCGGCGTAGCGGCGCCGCACGCCGTCCAGGGTGACGAGCACGTCGGAGCCGTCGGTGGCCAGCACGGCCCGCAGGACCCGGTGCGCGCCGTCCGTGCCGTCCCGGTCCGTGCCGCCGTCCGCCCGGGAGCCTGCCCCGGCGGAGCCGTCCGCGCGGGGGCCGTCCGCGGCGGGCAGGCGGACCTCCGCGCCGGAGGCGGGCAGGCCGCGCACCCCGACCTCGCGCACCCCGCCGGGGCCCTCCAGCCGCCAGACGGTCCAGGCGGGCGCGGCGCCGGGCCGCCAGCCGTCGGGCACCTCCCACGGGTCGGCGGCCGGTGCGGCGGGCACCCGCTCGTGCTGGAGCAGCAGGGCCGCGGCGGCCAGCACGTCGTCCGGTGTGCCGGCGGGCGGGACCAGCTCGCCGAGGCGGCGCTCGACCAGGCCGGTGTCGAGGTCTCCGGCGACCACCTCGGGGTGGGTGACGAGCGCCCGCAGGAAGGCGGTGTTCGTCGTCACGCCGAGCACGGTCGTCTCCCCCAGCGCCCGGTCGAGGGCGCGCAGCGCGCCCGCGCGGTCGGGGCCCCAGGCGATGACCTTGGCCAGCATCGGGTCGTAGTCGCTGCCGACGGTCATGCCGGCGGCCATCCCCGAATCCGTGCGGACCGCGCCGGACGGGGAGTCCTGCGGCGCGCCGGAGAAGCCGGGGACGCCGGGCTCGCGCAGGGCGAGGATCCGGCCGCCGGTCGGCAGGAAGCCGCGGGCGGGGTCCTCGGCGTAGACGCGGGCCTCGACGGCGTGGCCGCGCAGCCGCACGTCGTCCTGGGTGAGCGGGAGCGGCTCGCCCGCCGCCACCCGGAGCTGGAGCTCGACCAGGTCCCACCCGGTGACCAGCTCGGTGACCGGGTGCTCGACCTGGAGCCGGGTGTTCATCTCCATGAAGTAGTAGTCGGCCGTCGAGCCCTGGACGATGAACTCGACCGTCCCGGCCCCGACGTAGCCGACGGAGCGGGCGGCCTCGACCGCCGCCGCGCCCATCCGGGCCCGGGTGGCCTCGTCCAGCAGCGGGGAGGGCGCCTCCTCGACGATCTTCTGGTGGCGGCGCTGCAGGCTGCACTCGCGCTCGCCCAGGTGGACGACGTTGCCGTGGGCGTCGGCCAGCACCTGGATCTCGATGTGCCGGGGATTCTCCACGAACCGCTCGATCAGCAGGGTCGCGTCGCCGAACGCGGCGGCCGCCGTACGGCGGGCGGACTCCAGCGCCTCCGGCAGCTCGGCGGCGGAGCGGACCAGCACCATGCCCTTGCCGCCGCCGCCGGCCGACGGCTTGATCAGCGCGGGGAAGCCGATGTCGGCGGTGAGCAGGTCGTCGCGGGGCTCGGCCGCGCCGGGCACGACCGGGACGCCGGCCGCGGCGACGGTCTCCTTGGCGCGGATCTTGTCGCCCATGGCCTCGACGGCCTCGGCGGGCGGCCCGACGAAGACCAGGCCGGCCTCGGCGCAGCGCCGGGCGAAGGCGGTGTTCTCGGCCAGGAAGCCGTAGCCGGGGTGGACGGCCTGGGCGCCGGTGGCCGCGGCCGCCCCGATGATCGCCTCGATGTCGAGGTAGCCGCCGGGCAGGCGGACCGCGGTGTCGGCCGCGCGGGTGTGCGGGGCCCCGGCGTCGGCGTCGGTGTGGACGGCGACGGAGCGGATGCCGAGCCGGCGCAGGGTGCGGATGATCCGCAGGGCGATCTCGCCCCGGTTGGCGATGAGGACGGTGTGGAAGAGCATCAGAGGTGCCCCCGGCGTGGTGAGCGGAGCGGGCGGAGAGCCTGTGGACGGGCCATGGCGGATCACATCCGGAAGACGCCGTAGCCGACGGGGTCGAGCGGCGCGCCCGCCGCGGCGGACAGGGCCAGGCCGAGGACGGTGCGGGTGTCGAGCGGGTCGATGACGCCGTCGTCCCAGAGGCGGGCGGTGGAGTAGTAGGGGTTGCCCTGGGTCTCGTACTGCTCGCGGACGGGCCGCTTGAACTCCTCTTCCTCCTGCGCGCTCCAGGCGTCGCCGAGCTGCTCGCGCCGTACGGTGGCCAGCACGTTGGCGGCCTGCTCGCCGCCCATCACCGAGATGCGCGCGTTGGGCCACATCCACAGGAAGCGGGGCGAGTAGGCCCGGCCGGCCATCGCGTAGTTGCCGGCGCCGAACGAGCCGCCGATGACGACGGTGAACTTCGGCACCCGGGCGCAGGCGACGGCGGTGACCATCTTGGCGCCGTGCTTGGCGATGCCGCCGGCCTCGTAGGCCTTGCCGACCATGAACCCGCTGATGTTCTGCAGGAAGACCAGCGGGACGTTGCGCCGGTCGCACAGCTCGATGAAGTGCGCGCCCTTGAGCGCCGACTCGGCGAACAGGATGCCGTTGTTGGCGACGATCCCCACCGGGTGGCCGTGGACGTGCGCGAAGCCGGTCACGAGCGTGGCGCCGTACTCGGCCTTGAACTCCAGGAACCTGCTGCCGTCGACGACGCGCGCGATGACCTCCCGCACGTCGTACGGCGTGCGGGTGTCGGCGGGGACGATGCCGTACAGGTCGCGGGGGTCGCAGGCGGGCTCCTCGGCGGGCACCCGCTGCCAGGGCGCGTCCGGGCGGGGGGCGAGGGTGGCCACGATGTCGCGGACGATCCGCAGCGCGTGGGCGTCGTCCTCGGCGAGGTGGTCGGTGACGCCGCTGACCCGCGAGTGCAGCTCGCCGCCGCCGAGCTCCTCGGCGGTGACCTCCTCGCCGGTGGCGGCCTTCACCAGCGGCGGGCCGCCCAGGAAGATCGTGCCCTGCCCGCGGACGATCACGGCCTCGTCGCTCATCGCGGGCACGTAGGCGCCGCCGGCGGTGCAGGAGCCGAGGACCGCGGCGATCTGCGGGATGCCCCGCGCCGACATGGTGGCCTGGTTGTAGAAGATCCGGCCGAAGTGGTCGCGGTCGGGGAAGACCTCGTCCTGCTTGGGCAGGAACGCGCCGCCGGAGTCGACGAGGTAGACGCACGGCAGGTTGTTGTGCAGGGCCACCTCCTGGGCCCGCAGGTGCTTCTTGACCGTCATCGGGTAGTAGGTGCCGCCCTTGACGGTCGCGTCGTTGGCGACCACGACGCACTCGCGGCCGGAGATCCGGCCGATGCCGGTGATGATCCCGGCGGCGGGGGCCTCGTCGCCGTACATGCCGAATCCGGCGAGCTGGGACAGCTCCAGGAACCGGGAGCCGGGGTCGAGCAGGGTGTCGACGCGGTCGCGGGGCAGCAGCTTGCCGCGGGCGACGTGCCGGGCCCTGGCCCGCTCGGGGCCGCCGAGCGCGGCGGCGGCGACGCGCTCGCGCAGCTCGGCGACGAGCCGCTCGTTGACCTCGGCGTTCGCCTTGAAGCTCTCACCGCCCGGGTCGCAGGTGCTGCGCAGCACCGGCCAGCCGCTCATGCGGGCCTCCTTCACACCGATCGCCTCCCGGCTCCGTCGCCGGGGGTTAACGGTCGCTAACTCCACCGGTGATGTTAGTCACCGTTAACACCACCGTCTACCATTCCAGGCGTGACGACCGCCCGTACCCCTGCCCGCGAGCGCCGGTCGCGGCGCGCGGAGATCCTGGACGCCGCCGCGGAGCTGTTCGCGGCGCGCGGCTTCCACGGCGTCTCCATCGAGGACATCGGCGGTGCGGTCGGCACCTCCGGCCCGGCGCTGTACCGGCACTTCAGCGGCAAGGAGGCGCTGCTGGCGGAGATGCTGCTGGACATCAGCGAGCGCCTGCACGCCTCGGCCGCCGAGCGCGTCACCGCGGCGCCCGACGCCGGCAGCGCCCTGGACGCCCTGCTGGCCGGGCAGGTCGAGTTCGCCCTCAGCCATCCGGCGCTGATCACCGTGCACGACCGCGAGCTGGGCAACGTCCCCGAGCCCGCCCGCCGCCGGATCCGGCGGCTGCAGCGGCTGTACGTGGAGGAGTGGGTGACCGTGCTCAGCGAGCTGTACCCGGACCGCCCGCCGGCCCGGCTGCGCGCCGCCACCCACGCGGTCTTCGGCCTGCTCAACTCGACCCCGCACAGCGCGGGCGAACTGCCGCCGGAGGCGATGGCCCCGCTGCTGCGCGCCATGGCCCGCGCCGCGCTGGCCGAGGTGTGACGTTAACGACCGCTAACCGCCGGGCGCGGAGCGTGCCCGCGCCGTCCGGAGCCGCCCGCGGGAAACGGCGGGGCACTCCTCGCCGAGCGTTGTCCCGCCGACCATCTAGATATATCGTCAAAATGTTTCGATGGCTGGAACAGGGGAGGCTGATGGACGGGCCCGCGGTGGCCGCCAGGGGCCTGCGCAAGACGTACAAGGGGTCGCGCAGGGCGCACGGGGATGTCGAGGCCGTGCGCGGCATCGACTTCGAGGTCGCGCCCGGCGAGGTGTTCGGCTTCCTCGGGCCGAACGGCGCGGGCAAGAGCACCACGATCAGCATGCTCTGCACGCTCACCACGCCCACCGGCGGCACGGCGACGGTCGCCGGGCACGACGTGGTGCGCGAGCGCGACGAGGTGCGGCGCAACATCGGGCTGGTCTTCCAGGACCCGACCCTGGACGGCTACCTGACCGCCGAGCAGAACCTCAGGTTCCACGCCGAGCTGTACGGCGTGCCGAAGTCCGTCGCGGGCGAGCGGATCCGCCGCGTCATGGAGATGGTCGCCCTGTGGGACCGCAGGGACGCCAAGGTGGAGACCTTCTCCGGCGGCATGAAGCGGCGGCTGGAGATCGCCCGCGGCCTGCTGCACTCCCCCCGGGTGCTCTTCCTCGACGAGCCGACGGTCGGGCTGGACCCGCAGACCCGCGCGGCCATCTGGGGCTACATCGACGAGCTCCGCCGGGCGGAGGACATCACGATCTTCATGACCACCCACTACATGGACGAGGCCGAGTTCACCGACCGGATCGCGATCGTCGACCACGGCGAGCTCGTCGTGGCCGGCACGCCCGAGGCGCTCAAGGCCGGCGTCGGCGAGGACACCGTCCGGCTGCAGACCGCCGACGACGCGGCGGCGCTGGCCGCGCTGCGCGAGCGGTTCGGCCTGGCGGCCGCCCTGCGCGAGGGGCAGGTGACGTTCGCGGTCGCCTCCGGCGAGCGGTTCGTGCCCCGGCTCTTCGCCGAGCTGGGCGTGCCGATCCGCTCGGTGAGCGTCTCGCGGCCCTCCCTCGACGACGTGTTCATGTCCTACACCGGGTCCAGCATCCGCGACGCCGAGGCCGAGGGCTCCGCGCACGCCTGGATGCGGGCCATGGCCCGCCGCTGAGGAAGGGGACCGGACGTGGCCTCCGAGGAGACCGGCGGCGTGGTGGGCGTGCGGGTCCCGCCCCGCTCCCCGGCGCACGAGCTGCGCGCGGTCAAGGTGGTGCTCCACCGGGAGATGCTGCGCTTCGCCGGCGACCGCACCCGCATGGTCTCCACGGTCGTCCAGCCGGTGCTGTGGCTGTTCGTGCTGGGCACCGGGTTCGGCTCGCTGGCGCAGGGCGCGATCCCGGGCGTGGACTACCGCACCTTCATGTTCCCCGGGATGATCGCGATGACGGTCATCATGACCGCGATGTTCTCGGCCGGGTCCATCGTGTGGGACCGCGAGTTCGGCTTCCTGCGCGAGATGCTCGTCGCGCCGGTCGGCCGGGCCGCGATCGTGGTCGGCAAGTGCCTGGGCGGGGCGGTCGTCGCGGTGGCCCAGGGCGTCGTCATCCTGGCCCTCGGCGGGCTGGTCGGCGTGCCGTACGACCCGGTGCTGATGGTGACGCTGCTGGCGGAGATGTTCCTCGCCGCGTTCGCCGTCACCGCGTTCGGCGTGACGCTGGCCGCGCGGATGAGGAACATGCAGACCTTCTTCGCGCTCATGCAGATGGCCGTGATGCCGATGGTCTTCCTGTCCGGCGCGATGTTCCCGCTGGGGAACCTGCCGTCGTGGCTGCACGTGCTGACCACGCTGAACCCGCTGACCTACGCCGTCGACCCGCTCCGGCAGGCGGTCTTCTCCCACCTGGACGTGCCCGCGCGGGCCGAGGCGCTGCTCAACCCGGGCGTGCACTGGTACGGCCGGCAGGTCCCCGTCCCGGTGGAGCTCGGCCTGGTCGCCGCCGCCGGCGCCGTCCTGCTCGCGGTCGCGGTCGCCCGCTTCCGCCGCCACGGCTGAGCCTCCGGGCGCGGCCCTCCTGCCGCACGGCCGCCCGCGCGGGGGCACGGCGGCCCCCGTCCCCGCGCCGCGGTACGGCGGGCGCCGCGGGGACCCCGGCCGGAGATCCGGCGGACCAAAAGCGGCCAGAGCGGCGACGCGGGCGGCTCCGGGGGACATAATCGGGTCTGTGGCGCGCGACACTGTTGAGACTCATTTCTCCGAAGCGGTGACGGCCCTGGCCCCGGGGGTCCCCCGCGATCCCGCGCTGCCGGTGCGCGAGGGCACGGGCCTGACCGGCGCCCGCTGTCGCGAGCTGTTCGACTTCCAGCTCGGCAGCCGGCTGCTGGACGTCGCCGCCCGCGTCCTGCGCGAGCGGGGCGAGGGGTTCTACACCATCGGCTCCGCCGGCCACGAGGGCAACGCCGCGGTCGCCGACGCGCTGCGCCCGACCGACCCCGCGCTGCTCCACTACCGGTCCGGCGCCTTCTACCTGACCCGCTCGGCGATGGCCGGGCGCCTGCCCGAGCAGGGGCTGCGCGACGTGCTGCTCGGCCTGGTCGCCGCCGCGGAGGAGCCGATCGCCGGCGGGCGGCACAAGGTCTTCGGCCACCCCGACCTCGCGGTGATCCCGCAGACCTCGACGATCGCCAGCCACCTGCCCCGCGCGGTGGGCGTGGCCTTCGCGATCGAGCGCGCCCGCCGGCTCGGCGTGCGGAGCGCCTGGCCGGACGACGCGATCGCGGTGTGCAGCTTCGGCGACGCCTCGGCCAACCACGCCAGCGCCCTGGCCGGCCTCAACACCGCCGCCTACGCCTCCTACCAGGGCCTGGGGCTGCCGGTCCTGTTCGTGTGCGAGGACAACGGCCTGGGCATCAGCGTGCGGACGCCGAGCGGCTGGATCGAGGCCGCCCGCCACCGGTCGCTGGAGTACTTCGAGGCCGACGGCTGCGACCTGGCCGACGTGCACGACGTGGCGCGGGCCGCCGCCGAGCACGTCCGGGCGCGCCGCTCGCCGGCCCTGCTGCGCATCGGCACCGTCCGGCTGATGGGCCACGCCGGCTCGGACGTCGAGCTGTCCTACCGGACCAAGCGGGAGATCAACGCCGACCTGGCGCGCGACCCGCTGGTCGGGACCGCCCGGCTGCTCGTCGAGGCGGGGCTGGCCACCCCCGACGAGCTGCTCACCCGCTACGAAACGATGCGCGAGCACGTGCTGCGGATGGCCATGGAGAGCTCCCGGCGGCCGAGGCTGGCCTCCGCCGCGGCCGTCATGGAGCCGCTGGCCCCGCGCACCCCCGGCGCGGTGGCCGCGGCGGCCGCGGCCTGCGCCGAGCCCGCCTCCCGGGAGAAGGCCTTCGGCGGGCGGCTGCCCGAGCGGGAGGGGCCGCTGACCCTCTCGCAGGCGATCAACCGGACCCTCGCCGACGCGCTGGCCGCCTGCCCCGACGTGCTGGTCTTCGGCGAGGACGTGGCCCGCAAGGGCGGCGTCTACGGCGTCACGCGCGGCCTGCAGAAGCGTTTCGGCGCGGGCCGGGTGTTCGACACGCTTTTGGACGAGCAGACCGTGCTCGGGCTGGCGCTGGGCGCGGGCGTGTCCGGCATGCTCCCGGTCCCCGAGGTGCAGTACCTCGCCTACCTGCACAACGCGCTGGACCAGATCCGGGGGGAGGCCGCGACCCTGCCGTTCTTCTCCCGCGGCGCCTTCCGCAACCCGATGGTGCTGCGCCTGCCGTCCTACGCCTACCAGAAGGGCTTCGGCGGCCACTTCCACAACGACAACTCCGTCGCCGCGCTGCGCGACATCCCCGGCCTGGTCATCGCCTCGCCCTCCCGGCCCGACGACGCCGCCGCGATGCTGCGGACCTGCCTGGCCGCGGCCCGCGTCGACGGCAGCGTCTGCGTCTTCCTCGAACCGATCGCCCTCTACACCGCCCGCGACATGTTCGAGGAGGGCGACAACGGCTGGCTCGCGCCGTACGCGCCGCCGTCGCGGTGGGCGGAGACGCACGTGCCGATCGGCCGCGCCCGCAGCTACGGCGACGGCCGCGACCTGACCATCGTGACGTTCGGCAACGGCCTGCGGATGAGCCTGCGCGCCGCGGTCAGGCTCACCGCGGAGGGCTACGGCTGCCGGGTGCTCGACCTGCGCTGGCTGGCCCCGCTCCCGGTCGAGGACCTGCTGCGCGCCGCCGAGCTGACCGGCAAGGTGCTGATCGCCGACGAGACCCGGCGCGGCGGCGGCGTGTCGGAGGGGATCGCCGCCGAGCTCCTGGACGCCGGGTTCACCGGGAGGGTCGCCCGGGTCACCTCGGCCGACAGCTTCGTCCCGCTGGGCGAGGCGGCCGGGCACGTGCTGCTCTCGGAGAACGAGATCGAGGACGCCGCCCGCAAGCTCCTGGGCTGACCCGCCCGCCGGCCCCGCCGGGGGGACGGCCGGGCGGCGGCACCGGCGCGGGCCCGGCGCCTGCCGTCAGGCGGCGGCCATGGTCTGCTCCAGCCTCTGGCGGGCCCGGTCGCGGATCCTCGCCCGGAAGGCCGGGGTCCAGCCGACGACGAGCCCGACCGGCCTGCCCAGGGCCATCTTCGACCACCGCTTGAAGTCGAACTCGTCGTGGTGGCGGACGATGAGCCCGTCCTCGAAGCGGAACAGCGAGTCGACGTGGTTGACGACCCGCCTGCCGGTCGAGGTGAAGGTGTATCCGGCGCTCCAGCGCGCGGTGACGGCGTGCGGCGCCGCGGTCACGTCCGCGAGCGTGACGTCCAGATCGGCTCCCCGGCTCAGCTGCATGCGCCACATGCCCATGATCAGGTCCCTGCCCTCCAGTTCCTGGAAGATCGGGTCGCCGAAGGTCGCTTCGGGGTGGTAGCAGTCCTCCATGGCGGTGAGGTCCCGGCGCGCGAGCGCGTCGTAGAAGGTCCTGATGAGTGCGGCGTCCGTACCGTTCACGGGGCATCTCCCGATCATTGCCGATCTGCACATCAAGTTTAATATCGCCCGATAGTTCGCAGGTCTAGAGCACTAAGGCCCTGTCTCCGCCAGACTCTGTACCGTGGGACGCTTCGCCCGGCGTCCCCCGCGTCCCGGCATCCCCCGCGTCCACGAGGAGAGCGACATTGACCGAGGTCTGGGTGGCCCTGACCACAGCCCAGCCGCAACCGCCCGCGTGGGTGGTGCTGCTGTCCGCCGTGACCGCCCTGGCGGTGGTGACGTGGTCGGCGTCGTGGCAGCTCTCCCGGGGCCTGGTCACCATCGCCCACGAGGGCGGGCACGCGCTGGTGGCGCTGCTGACCCGGCGCAAGCTGCAGGGCATCCGGCTGCACTCCGACACCTCGGGCGTCACGCTCACCCGGGGCAGGCCCACCGGGCCGGGCATGATCCTGACGGCCGCGGCCGGCTACGTCGCCCCGTCCCTGCTGGGGCTGGGCGGCGCGCTGCTGACCTCCTCCGGTTACGTCGCCGTGCTCATCACCGTCGTGATCGCGCTGCTCGTCTGCATGCTGGTGGTGATCCGCAACCTGTTCGGGGCGGTGAGCCTGCTGGCCGTCGGCGGGGCGCTCGCCGCGCTCACCTGGTACGCCCCGCCGGAGGTGGACGCGGTCATCGCCTACCTCGCCGTCTGGTTCCTGCTGTTCGGCGGCATCCGGCCGATCCTGGAGCTGGGCCGCAAGCGCCGCCGCGGCCGGGCCCCCGACTCCGACGCCGACCAGCTCGCCCGGCTGACCTTCCTGCCGGGCGGCTTCTGGGTGCTGTTCTTCCTGCTGGTCTCCGGGGCCGCGCTGCTGGTCGGCGCCTACCTGCTGGTCCCGTTCCCGGCGGGCCTCCTCTGACGGGGCCGGATCCCCGCGGGCCCGCCCGGATCACGCCGCCACCGGGCGCGGCCGCACACCTTTTATATCCAACCAAAACGTATTAATACAGATATCTATGGCAAGCTGACTTTGTCATGTTTCATGCCGTATTGTTGACAGTTAACTAATCCGGATGATTTCATAGCGCCGATCTTCCCCTCCGGCGAGAGTCGGTCGATGCCGCCCCCTACGCACCCCGCAGTGGCGATCGCGCTCCTGCTCTTTCTCACCGCCCTGGGCACCGCCCTCTTTCTCTGGGTGCGGCTCAGGCGGCTCAGGGCGCAGCAGGCGGCCGAGCGGGCCAGGGCCGTCGCCCGGGCACGCGAGGAGTTCTCCCGGGACATGCACGACCTCGTGGGCCACTGGCTCTGGCTCGCGTCGGTCAAGAGCGAGCTGGCCTACCGGCAGGCCGGCGGGGACGCCCGGCTGCGCGGCGAGCTCGCCGAGGCGCTGCGGGCCGTACGGCACGCCGCCCACGCCGTACGGCACGCCTCCAGGCCCGACCGCGGCCTCTCGCTCCGGGGCGAGGTCGTCCGGGCCGAGGCCCTGCTGTGGAGCCTGGGAGCCCACTGCCTGATCCAGGTGGACGCCGCCGGTCTGCCCCCCGACGTGGACGCGGCCCTGGCCACGGTGGTCCGCGAGGGCGTCACCAACATGCTGCGGCACAGCGCGGCGGCCAAGTGCGTGATCGAGCTGCACCGGGCCGGCGGCCGGCTGCGGCTGACCGTCGCCAACGACGGCCTGAGCGGTTCCGCGCGCTTCCCCGCCGGCGGGCCCCGCACCGCCCTCCCGCCCGCGCCCGTGCCGGACCCGCCGGGCATCGGCCTGGCCAACCTCCAGGAGCGGATGGCCGGGATCGGAGGCACCGTGGAGGCGACGACCGGCCCGGACGGCTGGTTCCGGCTCGTCGCCGAGGCGCCGCTCGCCCCTTCCGGGTGACCTCCGCTCCGGCCGCCTCCCCCCCTTGCGAACGATCTCGGTTCCGCCGCTCCGTCCCAGGTGAATCACATCTTCACCGATTGACCGGTGAATTATGCACATATGAGCGGTGGAACTTGTAACTGGAAAACACCCTGATGGTCCGCGATTCTCTCTTTGGAAGCCAGCAAGGAGATCGCCGTGAATGACCACTATGAGCTTTACTGCCTCGCGGATCCGTTGTTCTACGACGTTCTCGACGGCCGCCGCGGCGGCCGCCCCGACTTCCCCCTCGCCTCCCGGCGGGTCCCGGACGGCTGGACGCACCAGGCGACCGACGTGTGGATGCACTACGCGCCCGCCGAGGGGCGGATGCCGTCGCAGGGCTGGAAGATCCACGTCTCGGCCCGGCCGGAGGACGCCGAGCGCGCCCTGGAGACCGTGTGGGAGTACTGCGTGCCGCGGGGCATCGCGTTCAAGTTCCTGCGCAGCCCGTCGGTCATGACGATGATGAACTCCAAGGCCGCTCCCCGCGGGTCGAGCGGCAAGCTCATCACGGTCTACCCCCCGGACGAGGACCTGCTGGAGCTCACCCTCAAGGAGCTCGACGTCCTGCTCCGCGGGGTCGAGGGCCCCTACATCCTCAGCGACCTGCGCTACGGCGAGGGCCCGCTCTTCGTCCGGTACGGCGGCTTCCTGGCGCGCACCTGCCTCGACGACGGCGGCGAGACGGTGCCGGCCGTCGAGGACGACCGGGGGAGGCTGGTCCCCGACGTCCGCGGCCCCGCCTTCGGCGTGCCCTCCTGGGTGACGCTGCCCGCCTTCCTGGAGCCCCACCTGGCCGCCCGCAACGCGGTCACCGTCGACGGCCTGCCGTACGCCATCGAGAGCGTCATGCACTTCTCCAACGGCGGCGGGGTCTACCTGGGGCGGGACACGCGCACCGGCCGGCAGGTGGTGCTGAAGGAGGCCCGGCCGTACGCCGGGCTCGACGCCGCCCGGCGGGACGCGGTCGAGCGGCTGACGCACGAGCGGGAGATGCTGGAACGCCTGGCCGGGCTCGACGCGGTGCCCGAGCTGATCGACCACTTCACGCTGGGCGGGCACCACTTCCTGGTCCAGGAGTTCGTCGACGGCAGCCCCCTGCAGCGGATGCTCGTGCAGAGATACCCGCTGAGCCGGGCGGGCCGGGACCGGCGGGCCCTGGAGGAGTACACCGCCTGGGCGGTCTCCGACGTCCTGCCCAAGGTCCGGCGGGCCGTCGCGTCCCTGCACGAGCGGGGCGTGGTCTTCGGCGACCTGCACCCGAGCAACATCCTCGTCACCCCCGCGGGCCGGGTCGTCCTGATCGACTACGAGGTGGCGACCCTCGCCGGGAGCGGCGAGCGCGCCGCCCTCGCCCATCCCGCGTTCACCGCACCGCCCGACCGGCGGGGCACCGAGGTGGACGCCTACGCCCTGGCCTGCCTCTGCCTCGGGCTCTTCGCGCCCCAGCTGACGATCATGCTGCCGCTCGACCGGTCCAAGGCGGTCCACCTGGCCTCGCTCATCACCGAGGCCTTCCCGGTCCCGCCGGAGCCGATCGACGAGGCGGTGCGCACCGTCCTCGGCCCGGAGCCGCCGGCGGCGCCGGAGATCCCCCGGCCCGACCGGGACGGCTGGCCCCGGCTGCGGGAGGCGATGACCCGGGCGATCCTGGCCAGCGCGACCCCCGACCGGGACGACCGCCTCTTCCCCGGGGACCCTGCGCAGTTCCAGACGGGCGGCGGCCTCGGCTTCGCCTACGGCGCGGCGGGGGTGCTCTACGCGCTGGACGCCACCGGAGCCGGGCGCTTCCCCGGGCACGAGGAGTGGCTGCGCCGCCGGGCCTCCGCCGCCGGGCGGCGGATGCGTCCGGGCTTCTACGACGGGCTGCACGGCGTCGCCCACGTCCTGGACCGGTTCGGCCACCGCAGGGACGCGCTGGACCTCGTGGAGATGTCCCTGCGCGGCACCTGGGACGACCTGGAGCTGGGCCTGTTCGGCGGGCTGGCCGGGATCGGCCTGAACCTGCTCCACCTGGCCCGCACCACCGGCGAGTCCTCCCTCGCGGAGACGGCGCTGCGGATCGCCGGCACCTGCTCCGACCGGCTCGGCGGCCCCGACGACGTGCCGGAGACCAGCGGCGGGGGCAACCCCCGCGCGGGCCTGATGTACGGCTCGTCCGGCCCCGCCCTGCTCTTCCTGCACGCCTACGAGCGGACCGGTGAGGAGGCGCTGCTGGACCGGGCGGCCGTGGCGCTCCGGCAGGACCTGCGCCGCTGCAGGACGACCGAGGACGGCACGCTCCAGGTCGACCAGGGCTGGCGGACGCTGCCCTACCTCGACGAGGGCTCCGCGGGCATCGGCCTGGTCCTGGCCCGCTATCTGGCCCACCGTGACGACGAGGCCTTCGCGGCGGCGCTCGACGCCTGCCGGCGCGCCGCCCGGGCGGGCTTCTTCGTGCAGCCGGGCCTGTTCGCCGGCCGGAGCGGCATGATCGCGGCCCTCTACGGAGGGATGGGGCCCGCCCCCGAGGACCCCGGCACCGGACCGGGCGGACCGGTGCACGGCCTGGCCTGGCACGCGCTGCCGTACGCCGGCGGGCTGGCCTTCCCCGGCGACCAGCTCTTCAGACTCTCGATGGACTTCGCGACCGGCACGGCCGGAGTCCTGTTCGCGATGGGCACCGCGCTGCACGAGCGCCCGGTGTCCCTCCCCTTTGCCCAGCCGCCCGGCGGGGCAGGCGCCACCGCCACGGCATCGCCTGCCGGTGAAACCGCCGAGCGGCTTCTCACCCCTACGAGTCACTGAAGGAGGTGCAACGACATGGTACTTCTCGACCTCCAGTCCCTGGAAGCCCCCGGCGGGGGCGGCCACGGCGGCGGTGGCGGCAGCACGCTGACCGTCCTGAGCTGCGGCTCCGCCGCGCCGAGCAACCTGAGCCTCGCACTCTGCCACTAGCGGTCCCCCCCTTCGACGGTTTCGACAGAACTGGAGCGATCCCATGGTGCTTCTCGACCTGCAGTCCCTGGAGACCCCCGGCGGCGGCCACCACGGCGGTGGCGGCGGCAGCACGCTGACCGTCCTGAGCTGCGGCTCCGCCGCGCCGAGCAACCTGAGCCTCGCGCTCTGCCACTAGCCGGTCGGCCGTGCCCGGGGCGGCCCGCACGCTGCGGCCGCCCCGGGCACGGCCGTCAGGTGAACCCGAGACGCAGGGAGGAGGGACCGGTGCGGCCGGCGGATCGGCTCATCGTCCAGACCGTACGGCGGAGCGGCCCCTGGCCGGCCGTCCTGGCGGTCGCCTCGGTGGTCGGCGCGTGCGCCGAACTGGCCCTCCCCCTCGTCCTGGGCCGCACGATCGACGGCCTCGTCGCGGCCGGGCCCGCGTGGGGCGCGTGGCCGGGTGTCTGCGCCGCCGTCGTGGCCGCCATGGTGGCCTGCGACGCCCTGGGCGTGTGGGCGGCCGGGGCCGGGAGCGCCCAGGCCGCGCAGTGGCTGCGCCGGCGGATCGTGCGGCACGTGCTGGGCGTCGGCCCCGCGCTGGGCCGCCGCTTCCCGGAAGGGGAGCTGGCCACCAGGGCGGGCGTCAACGCCGAGGAGGCGGGCCGTGCCCCGGAAGCCCTCGTCACCGGGGCGGCGCTGGTCATCCCCTCGGTGGGGGGCCTGGTGGCGCTCACCTTCGTCGACCCCCGGCTGACGGTGACGCTCGCCGCCGGCCTCGTCGTCATCGTCTTCGTGCTGCGGGCCTTCCTGCGCCTGAGCACCGCCCTCGCCGGCGGCTACCAGGAGGCGCAGGGCGACATCACCGCGCGCCTGCTCGACGCCCTGGCCGGGGCGCGCACGATCGGCGCCGCCGGCACCCTGGCCGAGGAGAGGGCCCGGGTGCTGGCCCCGCTCCCCCGGCTGCGCGCGCACGCCATGGACATGTGGCGGGCCAACGCCCGCGCCGGCGTGCAGGCGGGCGTCGTGGTGCCGCTGCTGGAGGTGGCCGTGCTCGGCGTGGGCGGGTTCCTGCTCACCGCGGGCGAGCTGTCCCCGGGCGACCTGTACTCGGCCGCCCGGTACGTGGTGCTCGGCGCGGGCCTCGGCCCGGCCCTGGGCCACCTGGGCCGGCTGGCCCGGGCTCGCGCCGCCGCCGGCCGGATCGTCGAGCTGGCACAGGAGCCGCGCAGGGCCTGCGGCGGCCGCTCCCTGCCCCCCGGTCCCGGCACCCTGGAGTTCCGGGACGTCACCGCCGACGGCCTGTCCGGCGCCGGTCCCGGTGTCGGCCTGGTCGTGCCCGGCGGGTCGGCGGTGGCGGTGGTCGGCCGCTCGGGCGCGGGCAAGTCGGTCCTCGCCGCCCTCGCCGGCCGCCTGGCGGACCCGTCCCGCGGCACGGTGCTCCTCGACGGCGTCCCGCTGCCGGAGCTGTCACGCGAGGCGCTGGGCGCGGCCGTCGGATACGCCTTCGAGCGCCCCGTCCTGCTCGGCGAGACCGTGGCCGACGCCATCGGGCTCGGCCTGCCGTACCGGGGGCGGGAAGGCGCCGGGGACGCGGGGGGCCCGCAGGAGGCGGAGCGGCTGCGCGGGGCGGCCCGCGCCGCGTGCGCCGACGACTTCGTCCGGCGGCTCCCCCTGGGATACGACACCCCGCTGCGGGACGCGCCGATGTCCGGCGGGGAGCGGCAGCGGCTGGGCCTCGCCCGCGCCTTCGCGCACGGCCGGCGGCTGCTCGTCCTGGACGACGCCACCTCCAGCCTGGACAGCGTCACCGAGCGCCGGGTGGCCCGGGCGCTCGCCGGCGAGCTGGGCGACCGCACCCGGCTGATCGTGACGCACCGGGCGGCGACCGCGGCGGCGGCCGATCTGGTGATCTGGCTGGAGGACGGCCGGGTCCGCGGCTGCGGCCCGCACCGGGCGCTGTGGGACGACCCCGGCTACCGCGCCGTCTTCGACGTACGGCGGGCCGGCCCGGACGGGCGGCGGGAGCAGGCGGACGCGCCGGAGCGGGGGGACGCACCGGGGCCGGACGCACCCGGGACGGCGGGGCGGACGGACGCGCCGGAGCGGGCGGGGGCGTCGGGGCGGGTGAGCGCGCCGTGAACCGGCCGGTCCGCCGGGCGCTCCTGCGGGATCCGCGCCTGCTGGCCCGGCTCGGCCTGTGGTCGGTCGCCGAGACCGCGCCCGCGCTCGTCGTGGGACTGGCCCTCGCCGGGGCGATCGACGACGGCTTCGCCGCCGGGCGGCCGGGCACGGGCCTGGCCTGGCTGGCGGTCCTCGGCGCCGCCTGGCTGGTCGCCGCGTTCGGCGCGCGGCAGGCCGTACTGGCCGTCGCCGCGATCGTGGAGCCGTTCCGCGAGGACCTGCTCGGCCAGGTGGTCGCCGGCGCCCTCGCCGCCTCGGCCGCCTCGGGGCACAGGCCGGACACCGCCGCGGTGGCCCGGGCGAACCTCCAGGTGGAGCTGGCCCGCGACGCCCTGGCCTCGGTCGTCACGGTCGTGCGGTCGTTCGTGTTCACCGCGGTGAGCGTGCTGCTCGGGCTGACGACGCTGATGCCGCAGGTGCTGGTGCTCGTGCTCCCCCCGTTCCTGGCCGGGCTCGGCCTCTTCCTGCTCTCGCTTCCGGCGCTGGCCCGGCGGCAGCGGGAATTCCTGCTGGCCGACGAGCGCACCGCCGAGTCGGTCGCGGCCGTGGCCGGCGGGCTGCGGGACATCGCGGCCTGCGCGGCCGAGGAGCGCACGGCCGCCGCGGTGGAGCGGCGGGTGGCCGAGCAGGCCGCCGCCGGGCGCGCGCTCGCCCGGGTGACCGCGGTCCGCACGCTCTCGCTGGCGGTGGGCGGCTGGCTGCCGGTGCTGCTGATCCTCGCCGGCACCCCCTGGCTGCTGGCCCAGGGCGCGGGCGCCGGGGTCGTCCTGGGCGCCCTGGCCTACGTGACGCAGTCCCTGGCTCCCGCGCTGGGCAACCTCGTGCAGGGCCTGGGGGTGAGCGCCGTGCGGCTGCACGTGTCACTCGACCGCATCACGGCTCAGGCGCCCGGGCACCGGTCCCTCCCGGCGGAGGCGCGGCTGCGGGCCGCCGACGGCGGGATCGAGCTGCGCGGCGCGGCGTTCGCCTACGGGCCGCACGCCGAGCCGGTGATCGACCGCCTCGACCTGACCGTCCCCGACGGGGACCACGTGGCCGTGGTCGGGCCCAGCGGCATCGGCAAGTCCACGCTGGCCGCGCTCGTCGCCGGGGTGCTCCGCCCGGGCGCCGGGGAGGTCCTCGTCGGCGGAGTGCCCGCCCACCGGGCCGACCCGGCCGACCGGGTGCTCATCCCCCAGGAGGCGTACGTCTTCCGGGGCACGCTGCTGGAGAACCTGACCTACCTCGCCCGCGACCGCACGCGGGAGGAGGTGGAGGCGGCGGTGACGGCGCTCGGCCTGACCGGGCTGGTGGAGCGGCTCGGCGGCTGCTCCGCCGAGATCTCCGCCGGGCTGCTGTCACCGGGCGAGCGCCAACTCGTCGCGCTGGCCAGGGCCTACCTGACCGCGGCGCGCCTCGTCATCCTGGACGAGGCGACCTGCCACCTCGACCCGGTGGCCGAGGCCCGCGCCGAGGAGGCGTTCGCCCGCCGCGGCGGCACGCTCCTCGTCATCGCCCACCGGCCGACCTCGGCCCTGCGCGCCCGGCGCGTCCTCGTCATGGACGGCACGCGCGTGCGGCTCGGGCGGCACGAGGAGCTGCTCTCCTCCTCCCCCCTCTACGCCGATCTGGCCGGCCGGTGGGGCCCCCCGCACGCCCGTCCGCGGCCCGCGCCCCCCGGCCACGCGGCCTGACACCCCGGAGGCCGGGAGCCGTCCGCGCCCCGCGGATCCCCGGCGCCGTCCCGACCCCTCGAACGCCAGGAGCCGCCCCGTGATCTATCCCCCCGCCGAACGGCAGCCGACCGTCGACCGTCTGCACGGGCACGCCGTACCGGACCCGTACCGGTGGCTGGAGGATCCCGGCGACCCGCGGACCCGGGAGTGGCTGGCGGCCCAGGACGAGCTGTGGCGGTCCTGCGCCGCCGCGCTGCCCGGCCGCGACCGCTGGCACGCCCGGGTGGCGGAGCTGGGCGCCGCCGGCACGGTCACCCCGCCGCTGTGGCGCGGAGCGCGCCGGTTCTTCCTGCGGGGCACGGCCGGGCAGCGGCACCCGGTGCTGTACACCGCCGGTCCCGACGGCGCCGAGGAGGCCCTGGTCGACCCCTGCGCGCTGGACCCCTCCGGCCTGACCGTCCTCGACCACTGGCAGCCCGACCTGTCCGGCCGGCTGCTGGCCTACCAGGTGTCCCGGGGCGGGGACGAGCGCTCGGAGCTGCGGGTCATGGACGTCGCCACCCGGCGGATCGTGGACGGCCCGATCGACCGCTGCCGCTACGCCCCGGTGGTGTGGCTGCCGGACGGCACGGCGTTCTTCTACGTGCGGGACCGGCGGGTGTGCCTGCACCGGCTCGGCACGGCCGCCGCCGACGACGTCGTGGTCCGCGCCGAGGAGCGCTCCTACGGCCTGGGCTCCGGCCCAGGCGGCCGCTGGCTGGTGGTCTCGGCGGTGGCCGGGGGCGGCAACGACGTCTGGCTGGCCGACCTGGCGGCCGCCCCGCCCGACCGGCCCGACCTGCGGGTGGTCCAGGAGGGGACGGGCGCGGCCACGGTGCCCGCCGTCGGCCGGGACGGCCGCCTGTACCTGCTGACCACGCTGGACGCGCCCCGCGGGCGGCTGTGCGTCGCCGACCCGGCCGACCCGGGCCCCGGGGGCTGGCGGGAGCTGGTCGGCGAGGACCCCGAGGCGGTGACCGGCGACTTCGCGCTCCTCGACGGCCCCGGCCTCCCCGGCGGCCCGGTGCTCCTCGTCGGGCGGACCCGGCACGCGATCAGCGAGATCGGGGTCCACGACCCCGCCACCGGCGCGCGGATCGGCCGGGTGCCGCTGCCCGGGCTCGGCACGGTGGGCCGGATGTCCACGCGCCCCGAGGGCGGCCACGAGGTCTGGTTCTCCTACACCGACAGCGTCACGCCGCCCGGCGTGCACCGCTACGACGCGCGCACCGGGCGGACCACGTCGTGGGCCGCCGCGCCCGGCGCCGTGGACGTGCCGGAGCTGGCGGCCCGCCAGGTCGTCTACGCCTCGGCCGACGGCACGCCGGTGCGCATGGTCGTGCTGGCCCGGCCCGGGAGCGGGCCCCGCCCGGCGATCCTGTACGGCTACGGCGGGTTCGGGCGCGCGCTGAGCCCGTCCTACTCCGGTTACGTCCTGCCCTGGGTGGAGGCCGGGGGCGTCTTCGTGCTCGCCCAGGTGCGCGGCGGCGGCGAGGAGGGCGCCCGCTGGCACCGCGACGGCATGCTGGAGCGCAAGCAGAACGCCGTCGACGACTTCGTCGCGGCCGCGGAGCGGCTGATCGCCGACGGCTGGACCGCGCCCGACCGGCTCGCCGCCTGCGGGGAGTCGGGGGGCGGGCTGCTGGTCGGGGCCGCGGTCACGCAGCGGCCCGAGCTGTTCGCCGCCGCGGTGTGCTCGGCCCCGCTGCTCGACATGGTGCGCTACGAGCGCTCCGGCCTGGGCCCGGCCTGGCGCGGGGAGTACGGCTCGGCGGAGGATCCGGAGCAGCTGGGCTGGCTGCTGGGCTACTCGCCCTACCACCGGGTCCGCGAGGGCGTGGACTATCCGGCGACGCTGCTGACCTCGTTCGGCGGCGACACCCGGGTGGACCCCCTGCACGCGCGGAAGATGTGCGCGGCGCTGCAGCACGCCACCTCGGGCCCGCGGCCGGTCCTGCTGCGCCACGAGAGCGGCGTCGGGCACGGGGCCAGGGCGGCCGACCGGGCGACCGCCCTGGCGGCGGACATGCTCGCCTTCCTCGCCGCGCACACCGGGCTGGAGGCCCCGCCGCGGGGGCGGTAGCGGCCCGGAGCGGGCCGGGCCGCCGCCGGGTCCTCCGCCCCGGCCCTGGCCCGCCCCTGCCCCGGCCCGCCGTCACGGGGCGCCGTCACGGGGCGCCGTCACGGGGCGCCGTCACGGGGCGGCGGGCCCGGTCTCAGGTGCGCGAGCGGTAGCGGACCAGCCCGATCTCGCTCGCGTCGTCCGGCCAGAGCCAGCCGTCCTGCTTGGCGATCCTGATCGCCTCCACGCGGGTCCGGGCGCCGATCTTGGACAGGATCCGCGACAGGTAGTTGCGGACGGTGCCCCCGGACAGGTAGAGCCGGTCGGCGATCTCGTCGACCGGCGCGCCCTCAGCGGCGACCTTCAGGACGTCCATCTCCCGGCCGGTGAGCGGGTTCTCCCTGGCGCTGAGCGCGGCGACGGCCAGCTCGGGGTCGACGACCTGCTCTCCGGCCGCGACCCGCCGCACGCATTCGGCCAGCCGTCCGGCCGGGCTGTCCTTGACGATGAATCCGCGCGCGCCGGCGTCCATCGCCCGGCGCAGCGCCACCGGGGTGGCGAGACCGGTCAGGATCACCGTCCGGCAGCCGGGCAGCCTGCGGCTCAGCTCCGCCGCCGCGGAGATGCCGTCCACGCCGGGGAGCCCGATGTCCACGAGCGCGACGTCGGGACGGTGGCGCAGGCACGCCTCGACCACCTCGTCCCCGCGCCCCACCTCCCCGACGACCTCGATGTCCTCCTCCAGCGAGAGCAGGGCGACCATCGCCCCCCGAACAAGATGCATGTCCTCGGCGATCAGGACATCTATCACGCGTCGTCTCCCTCGAACGGCGGCGCACGGGTCGTCCTCCGGCCCCGCATGCTACTCAGCGGAACCGGCCGACTACCGCGTTACCCAGATTTGACCCGATCGAACGGCGCACGTCGAGCGGTTCCCGAGAACAGGCCGCCCTATCAGGCGATATATCCCGCCCTGCGTTGCCGTGGGCGGTTTTGTGGGACACGGAGGACGTGATTGTCGGGCCCAGGCCGTACGGTAGGGCGCGTGCCAGAGACGAACCACGAGATCACGTTGGACTCGGCCCTCGGCGAGGAGGCCGTGCTGGCGTCCTACCGCCGGATGTTCGCCGCGCTCGCCCGCGACAGCGGCGCGGTGGTGGACGACCCGGTGCTGGTCGACATCGCCGAGACCCTGCTGGCGGCGTTCGCCGAGGCCGGGGAGGAGTGGCTGACCCACGAGCAGATGCGGCACGCCTGCCGGGCCTACCCGCTGGAGATGTTCGAGAACCGCCTGCGGGTGCTCAAGGGGCTCGGCGCGATCCGCGAGGTCTTCCCCAAGCCCCACCAGCTCCGCTACCGGGCGTCGTTCACCAGCATGGTGGGCCTGATGTTCATCCGGCGGATGCTGCACGACGGCGGCCAGTCCGAGGTGCACCGGCTGCTGGCGCTGGAGGACCTCAACGCCGCCGACCCGCGCACGACCATGGAGGAGGCCCGCGCCAGCGCGCAGAACCTGGCGCGGGCGTTCCGGCTCTGGGCGCTGGAGCTGATCACGCTGACCGGCGGCACCATCGAGGAGCTGCGCGAGCAGGCGCCCAAGCTCTGGGGCACCGAGGAGATCGCCCAGCGGGCGCAGAGCCTGCACGCCACGATCCTGACCCGCTGGCCCGACCTCGACCGCACCTGCACCGAGCTGCGCGCGGCGATCTACGCCTACAGCGACGCCTCCCGCCGCGCCGCCGGGCGGCTCGCCGACTCCGCGGGCACGACGCGGAACCTCACGCTGCTGCCCGCCGAGACCTGGCGGACGTTCGCCCGGACCGCCGGGAAGGAGCGCCTGGCCGCGGTGCTCGACGGCTTCGTCTTCGACGCCCCGGCCCCCTGGCACGACCCGGCGGCGATCGTCCGGGCGGTCGACGAGAGCCCGCGCCCCGCGCCGGTCCAGCCCGCCCCGCCCCGCCCCGACCTGCCCGACCCCGGTCCGGCCGACTCCTACGAGCCGGACTCCGGCGACCTCGAACGCCTGACCTCCGTCGCCGAGACCGCGCTGCGCGGACGCTCCTCGGCGCGGCTGGAGGAGCTGCTCACCGCCGACGGCGAGTGGGTCTCCGTCCGCCGCCTGCTCGCCGACCTCGTCTCGATCGACCTGCGGCCCGAGTCGCCCTACCGGCTGCGCTGGTCCGACGGCCTGACCGCGGCCCCCGGCGCCGAGCCCTCCTGGGTCTCGCACGGCGTGCTGGAGAGGACCGGGCATGACGGCTGAGGCCGCCGCCCCCGGCGCCGGCGCGGCGCACGTGCGGGCCCGGTCGGCCGGCCCGATCCCGCTGGGGCCCGGCGAGCCCGCGCCGTGGGGCATGGCGCGGCTGGGCCGCGGCGACGGCACCGGCCTCGCGCTGCCCGTCTGGCCGGACGGGGCGACCCCCTCGCTCCTGGCCGAATACCAGGTGGCGCCGGTGGCGGTGGAACGCTCCGGGGAGACCCGGCGGGTGCTGGCCGCGGCGCTGAAGTGCTGCTGGACCGACCTGGCCGCCGACCCGTGGCCCGGATCGCCCGCACCGGTGGACGACGTGCTGGCGGCCTACCGGGCGCTGATCGGCCGCTCCGACGACCTCATGCGCAACTGGGCGGTGGGCGCGCTGCGCCGCCTGCACGACTCGGCCTGGCTGGTGGTGGCCGACGGCACCGTGCGGCTCGGCCCCCGGTGCGCCGCCTGGCCCGCCGCCTCCCACGCGCAGCTGCGCGAGCTGGTGCGCCGCCTGCCCGGTCCGGGCGAGGAGCGGGCCGCACCCGGCGTGCTGCCCGTGGCCGCGGAGGCCGGCCATCAGGAGGGCGCGGGCGTCGAGTTCCCCGAGGGCGTGGACGAGGACCTGCTCGGCCCGTTCGACGAGCGCCGCCGCTCGGAGCTCGTGGCCGCGTTCATGGCGGTGGAGCACGCGGCCGAGCCGGTGCACGAGGCGCGCTTCCCGGCGCTGCGCGACCCGGTGCTCCGCCGGGTGCTGGCGGAGATGCTCCGGCGCAGGGGCCGGGTCCTGGTCTCCGCCGGGCAGGCGTGGACCTCCGGCTACGCCGACGATCCCGGCGGCCCCGGCGGCGCCGCGGCGGGCGCGCCCCTGGGCGAGGCCGAGCGGGCCGTGCTGGTGCTGGTGCTGGTGCACTCCGTGGCGATCCCCCGGGCCGAGGGGCTGCTGCCGGCCGACAGCTGGCTGTCGCCGTTCCCCGCGCAGACGGAGGAGCTGCGGAGGCACACCCGGCTGCCGATCGGCGAGCTGGAGGCCGCGCTGCGGACCCTGCGCCACGCCGGGCTGGTCGCCCAGGTGAAGTCCGGCGAGGAGGCGGGCGGCTACGTGCCGGGCCCGCAGTTCCACCGGCTGACCCCGGCGGCCAGGCGGCGCCTGCAGGAGGAGCTGATCCTCGCCGCGGGGCCGCACACGCCGCTGGCGGCGGCCGTGCGCGCCAGGCGCAGCCGGGGCCCGCTCCGCGAGCCGGCCGAGGACTAGCCGCACGCACGCATGCGCGCCCGGCGGGCCGCGCCCGAGGGGTCCGGCGGGCGGGCCCGATGGGTCCGGCGGGGGCCCGGGACCGCGGGCCGCCCCGGCGGCCCCGAGGTCGCAGCATGTCTCCGGACGGCCCCGCCGTCGCGGCGCGTCTCCGGACGGCCCGCGGGCGCGGGCCGTCCGGACCCGGGACCGGCGAGGTGCCGGTCCCGGCCGAGCACACGAGGACAGGAAAGGAACGACGAGGTTGGCCGAGCAGCCGAGCCTGGTGCCGATGGAGATCCGGGCGGCGGGACCGGACACCGACGTGGTCGGCGACCGCGTGCTGATCGCCGTGCAGGCCGTCAACATCTCCCGCCTGTCGACCCACCCGGTCCCGATCGTCCCGGGCACCCTCGTCGTGGTCGCCGGCGCGGGCCCGAAGGACTCCAACGGCGCGGGCAAGTCGTCGTTCATCGCGATGATCACGGCGCTGCTCGGCGACGAGCAGTGGCGCTTCGCCTCCGGCGCCCGGTCGGTCGCGGAGCTGCTGTTCAACGCCGAGCTCGCGGCCGGGGGCGGCGGCCGGACCTGGGCCAGCGCCGACCACGGCTACATCGTGGGCGTCTTCGACCACCCCAGGGTCTGGGAGGAGGGGCTGCCCGACGCGGTGACGGTGTGGCTGCGGGTCAACCAGGAGGCGCCGCACCTGGAGGTCCGCTGGACGCGCGGGGTGCGCGTGGCCGCCGGCGCCTCGGAGGCGGAGCGGGTGGCCCGGGCCGACGAGGTGTGGGCGGGCCTGCCGCGCTCGGCCGGCCGGCGCGACGTGGTCGCGCGCGACCTGACGAGGTTCCTCTACGGCGACCGGGTGCGGTGCGTGTCGTTCCTGTCCACCTCGGTGCGGAGCAAGGTCGCCACGAACCTGCTCTCCCAGCCGCTCAACGAGATCTCCCCCGAGCGGGTCTTCGAGGCGATCGCCGCGCTGACCGGGCTGGACGCCGAGCTCGACCAGGAGCGCGAGGCCCGGCGCGACGAGCACGCCAAGCGGGTGCGGGCCCAGCGGGCGATGGAGATGCTCAAGGAGTTCGAGGCGGAGTCGCGGACGCTGCTGTCGGCCTTCGACCGGCGCGACCGGGCCAGAGTACGGCTGGCGGACGCGCTGCGCTGCTGGCGAGGGCGGCTGGCGCGCAGGCTCGCCGACGCGGCGGCGCGCGACGAGGAGCTCGCCGCCGCCCTGGAGCGGCTCCACCGGGCGGGCGAGCGGGCGGCCGAGGAGGCCGAGGCCGTCCGGGCGGAGATCGCCACGCTGAAGGACGACACGCTGGACCGCGGCCTGGCCGAGGCCCGCGCCGAACTGGCCGCGCTGCAGGCCCGCGCGGCGCGGCTGGACGCCGACCGGGCGGTCGCGGAGAACTCCGCCGACGAGCTGCGCGGCCGCATCCCCGGGCTGGAGGAGCGGCGACGGCTGGCCGACGGCCGCGACGTGCCGGCCGCCGAGCGCGAGCTGGCGCAGGCCAGGACCCGGCTGAGCGAGGCGCTGAAGGCGCTGGGCGTGGCCGACCGCGAGGTGGCCGACGCGCGGTCCGCGCTGGACGACGCCGAGGGCGGCCCGGCCGCCGCCCAGCTCCGGGCGCTCGCCGAGGCCGGGGTGGGCGCGACCGGCCTGCTCGACGCGATCGACGTGGCCGAGCACGCCCGGGACGGCGGGCCCGCCGCGGACGGAGGCCCGGCGGAGGGCGGGACCGGCGCGGGCGGCGGCGCGGCGGGGCCGGCGGCCGTGACGGGGCTGCGGGGCTGGCCGCAGGAGCACGCGGTCGTCGTGGACGCCGGCGACCTGGAGGCCGCGGCCCGGGCGCTGGCCGCGCTGCCGGGGTCGGTGCTGGTCAGCTCGGCCGGTGTCACCGTGGTGGGCTCCTTCGAGGCGGTCGCCACCGGCCGGGAGGCCCGCATCAAAGCCGCCGAGCTGCGCCTGCACCGGGCGCGCGACCTGCAGGAGACGGCGGCCGAGGCGGTGCGGGCCGCCGAGGACGGGCGGGCCGTGGCCGGCCGGCGGCTGGAGGGCGCCCGGGCGGCCGTGCAGCTGGCCGAGGTCGAGCGGCTGCTCGCCGAGCGGCGCGACCGGCTGACCGGGCTGACCGAGGCGCTGGCCCGGCTCGCGCCCGCCGTGACGGAGGCCGAGCGGCGGGCGAGCACGCTGGACTTCCGCTCCCGGACCAGGAACATGGAGATCGAGCGGCTGGAGGGCCTGCGCGCCCGCCACGAGGCCGAACGCGACCAGGCCGCCGCGCAGGCCGCCGCGGTCGGGGCCGAGCGCGAGGCGCTCGGCCTCGCGGAGCTGGTCCGCGAGTGGGGCGGCACCGCCGAGGACGCGCACGAGTGGCTGCGGGCGCTGCCCGAGGCCGAGCGCCCGCTGACCGCCGAGGAGTGGTGGCGGGCGGCCGAGCGCCGCCTGGACGAGGCGCTGCGCGACACCTTCCCCGGCGAGGACGCCGAGATGCCCGAGGAGCTGCTGTTCCTGATCCGGCAGCGGACCGAGCCCGGCGCCGGCCGCAGCGCGCGGGAGCAGGCGACGTTCCCCGGCGTGTGCGCGGCGCTCGCGTCCTACCTGCGCGGCCAGGAGGAGTACGAGCGGCACCAGCGCCGCCAGATCGAGACCCAGCTCGCCACCCGGCAGCGCGACCTGACGGCCGCGGCCAAGGGCGCCGAGGAGGCCGCCCAGTCCACCGCCGTGCACCGGGCGGCGCTGACCGCGGCGATCAAGGCGCGGCTGGCCCGGGTGGCCGAGGAGTTCGACAAGCTGGACACCGCCTACGGCGGGTACGGCGCGACGCTGGAGTTCCCGGTCCCGGCCGCCCCCGCGGACCCGGAGCAGCGCTGGGCCTGGCGGGTGACGCCCAAGTGGCGCCGGGGCGAGGGGCAGCCCTTCGTGCCGTACAACCGGCGGGCCAACACCGCGCTGATGGACGAGAAGGCCGTGAAGCTGGTCTGCGCGGCGGCGATCGCCTCCTCCGGCGGCGGGCACCTGTGCCTGGTCCTGGACGAGCTGGGCCGCAACCTCGGCAAGGAGCACCGGCGCGAGGCCGTGGCGCTGTTCCGGCGGATCGGCGAGACCTACGGGATCACGGTGATCGGGGCCCTCCAGGACGACATGGAGCCCTACGCGGTGGACGCCTGCGGGCAGTACGTCAAGCTGCGCCGCTCCTCCGACGCCATGCCGTACAACGAGCCGCCGGTGGTGGTCGGCCACGACCGGCACGCCGGGCGCGTGCGCGCGCTCGCGGCGGCGGTGAGCCGTTAACCTCGTGGAGGAGTTCCGTCTCGGAAGGGATCAGCGGGTGCCGGCCTCGCCACCGGGCCAGGAGGCCGTCGAGCCCGACGTCTACCGCGCGATGGCCCTGGCGCTGCGGGTCGGCGAACTCCTGCTGGGCAGCGGGGAGGCCACCGAGATCGTCTCCGCGACGATGCGCGGGGTCACCGACGCCTACGGGGTGCGGCACTGCGAGGCCGACGTCAACCTGTCGGCCATCACGCTGTCCTACGTGCCCGCCGACGGCGGCGCCCCCGTCACGGCCGAGCGGCGGGTACGGCGCCGCCTGCCCGACTACGACCGGCTGATCGCGGTCCACGACCTGGTCGGGGAGGTCGTCGCCGGGTCGGTCCCGCTCGGCGAGGCGCGCTCGCGGCTGCGGCGGATCACCCGGCGGGTTCCGGTCTACCCGAACTGGCTGCTGGTCGCGTCGCTCGCGCTGATCGCCTCGTCGGCGAGCATCCTGGTCGGCGGCGGCCCGCTGGTGGCGGCGGCCGCGTTCGTCGCCACCGTGCTGGGCGAGCGGGCGAGCGCCTGGCTGGCCCGGCGGGGCGTGGCGGAGTTCTTCCAGCTCACGGTCGCCGCGACGCTCGGCTCGCTGGTCGCGGTCCTGCTGATCTGGATCGACGCGCCGGTCCAGGCGTCGGCGGCGGTGGTCGGCGCGGTGATCGCGCTGCTGCCCGGCCGCCTGATGGTGGCCTGCGTGCAGGACGGCATCGCCGGGGAGTACGTGACGGCGACCGGCCGGCTGTTCGAGGTCTTCTTCACCGTCACCGCGGTGATCTGCGGGATCGGCCTCGCCCTGTACCTCGCGGTCCGCCTCGGCGTGCCGCTGAGCGTGGAGAACGTGCCCGTCGCCCCGCTCTCGCTGCGGCCGGAGCAGCTCCTGGGGGCCGTCGGGGTGACGCTGGCGTTCGCCGTCGCGCTGCTCGTGCCGCCCCGCCACCTGCTGCAGACGGGGGTCGGCGGCGCGCTGATCTGGACGGTCTTCGTGGAGCTCACCACGTACTGGCAGGTCCCGGTCGTGCTGGCCACGGCCCTGTCGGCGGCGGCGGTCGGCCTGCTGGGCACCGCCTACGCCCGGCGTGCCCGGGTGCCCGCGCTGGTGCTCACCGTCCCCGCCATCTGCCCGCTGCTGCCCGGCACGGCCCTGTACCGCGCCATGCTGGAGATCAGCCTCGGCCACACCGACACGGGCCTGGTGAGCCTGCTGCAGGCGCTGTCGACCGCCCTGGCGCTGGGCGCCGGGGTCATGCTGGGCGCGGAGATCCTGCGCGCCGCCGGCGGCACCGAGGTGGCCAGGCGGATCCGCCGCCCGGCCGCCCGCCGCACCCGGGGTTACTGACCGCCGCGCCCGCTCCGCCCGGTCCTCCTGCCGCCCCAGGCGGCCAGGAGCGCTCCGGCGGCGACGGCCGCCGGGTGGCACGGCAGCCGCACCGGGAACCCGTGCGGGACCGCCGGCGGGGCGCGTTCACCGGGCCGCGGTGCCGCCGGCCGGGCGCGTTCAGCGGGCCGCGGTGCCGCCGGCCAGCCGGTCGCCCAGGGAGCTGCGCCGGTACAGGACCTGCCGCCCGTCGCGCGCCCGGGTGACCAGGCCCGTGGCGTGCAGCACGCGCAGGTGCTGGGAGACCGCGCTCGGCGTGACCCGCAGGCGGCGCGCGAGTTCCACGGTGGGCAGCGGCTCCTCCAGGAGGCCGAGCAGCCGCGCCCTGGGGGCGCCGAGCAGCGCGGCCAGAGCGGACGCGTCCGGGGCCGGGGCGGGGGCCCACAGCGTCGCCACCCCGCGGCTCGGGTAGACCAGCGACGGCGGCTCCTGCGGGCTGAGCGGGGGCGCGGGCTTGTGGGCGAAGACCGAGGGCACGAGGAGCAGCCCCCGGCCGGCCGCCTCGACGCGGTGCCTGCTGATCATTTTGTCGATGTGCAGCACGCCGTCGCGCCACCGCAGGTCCGGGTGCATGCCGGCGAAGAGCAGGCGGGCGCCCCCGACCGCCAGCTGGCGCGCGCGGTAGGTCATGTCGGCCTCCAGCACCAGGCGCAGCTGCGGCCACAGCGGCTCGACGGCGATCTCCCAGTACCGCCGGAGGAGGTCGCAGACGGTGTCGCGGAGCCTGGCGACGGGCGCGTCGCCGGCCGCGGCGGCGTCGCGCAGGGCGTCGGGGAGCGGGTCCGGGGCGTGGGTGTCCAGCAGGTCGCGGCGGACCACGTCCGGACGGGTCCGGCGGACGACGGCCAGTTCCTCGTCGAAGTCCGCGGCGAAGCGCACCGGCCTCGGGGTCAGGAAGTCGGGGAGCGTGAGCCTCCGCGCGACCAGGGACATCAGCAGTCCCGTGTCGAGCGCGCCGAGCCTGCCGAGAACGGACCTGCGCCACGGCAGGTGCAGCGCGGACAGGCCCGGGTCGCGCAGCACCCGCAGGCTGAGCACGGTCTCGTTCAGGGGCGAGAGGGCGAACCGCGTGTCCGCGAGGTCCTCGACGCCGAGCACGAAAGTGATCATTAAGTCATACGCTACATCGATTGGCGGTGGGCCGCCGGGGCCGTGGACTTCCTCCATGGCATCCGCACCCCGTACGCGGCGCGCGGCCGTCCCCGCCGGCCCCCCGGAGGAGCCGGAGGCGGGCCGCCGCGTCGTCGCGATCCTGGCGGTCACCTGCGCGGTGGCCGTGGGCAACGTCTACTTCCCGCAGGCGATCAGCCCGCTGGTCGCCGCCGGGCTGAACGTCTCCCCCGACACGGGCGCCCTGGTGGTGACCGCCGCCCAGGCGGGCTACACGGCCGGGATCGTTCTGCTGGTGCCGCTCGGCGACCGGCTCCCGCACCGCCCGCTCCTCGTCACCCTGCTCGTCGTCACCGGGCTGTCCCTGCTGGCCGCGGGCTGCGCGCCGGCGCTGCCGCCCCTGGCGGCCGCCGGCGCCCTGGCCGGCCTGGCCACGGTGGTCGCGCCGATCGCCGGCCCGATGGCGGCCGGCCTCGTGGCCGCCGACCGCCGCGGAGCCGTGATCGGCATCCTGCTGAGCGGCTCGACCGGCGGCATGCTGCTGGCCCGGGCATTCAGCGGGTCGCTCGGCGAGTGGCTGGGCTGGCGGGTCCCCTACCTGGTGGCGGCGGTGCTGGCCCTGCTCCTGGCTGCGGGCCTGGCCGTCACGCTGCCGGCCACGGCCGCCCCCTCCCGCCAGAGGTATGCGACGCTCCTGGCCGAACCGCTGCGCCTGCTGCGCGCCGAGCCGCAGCTGCGCCGGTCCTGCCTCTACCAGGCGAGCGTCTTCGCCGGCTTCTCGGCCGTCTGGACCTGCCTGGCGCTCCTGCTCGCCGGTCCGGCCCACGGCCTGGGCGGCCAGGCCGTGGGGATGCTCGCGCTGGCCGGCGGCGCGGTGACCATGGTCTGCACGCCCTTCGCCGGCCGCCTGGTCGACCGCCGGGGACCCGACCCGGTGAACCTCGTCTGCATGGTCGGGGTCCTCCTCGCGGCCGCGGTCCTCGCCGCGGGCTCCCAGGGGGGCGCGGCGGGCCTGGCCGCCCTGGCCCTCGGTACCGTGCTGCTCGACGTCGCGATGCAGTGCGGCATGGTCGCCAACCAGGCCCGCGTCTACGCCCTGCGGCCCGACGCCCGCAGCAGGCTCAACACCGCCTACATGACCTGCGCCTATCTGGGCGGCAGCGCGGGTTCCTGGCTCGGGACGCGCGCCTGGAGCCAGGCCGGGTGGCATGGCGTGTGCGCGTTCGTCGCGCTGCTCGCCGTACTCGCCCTGGTCCGCCACCTCCTGGCGACGCGCCGCCCTGGGCCCCGGCCCGGCGGCTGATCCGGCAGGCCGCCCGGCCGGTTTCCGCGGAGGCGGGCCCGTGCCGGGCGGGCGCCTACTGGTGGATCGTCGAACCGTGGCGCTCCTTGCGGATGTGCAGCCGGGCGGGGATGCGGGTACGCAGCTCGCCGACGTGGCTGACGATGCCGACGGCCCGGCCGCCGTCGCGCAGGCCGTCCAGGATGTCGAGCACGCCGTCGAGGGTGTCCTCGTCGAGGGTGCCGAAGCCCTCGTCGACGAAGAGCGTGCCGAGCTCCGCTCCCCCGGCCTCGGCGGTGACGACGTCGGCCAGGCCGAGGGCGAGGGCCAGGGAGGTGATGAAGCTCTCGCCGCCGGACAGCGTCGCCGGGTCGCGGTCCACCCCGGTCCAGCCGTCGAGGACCCGCAGGCCGAGCCCGCCGCCCGAACGGCTCCGGTCGCCCGCGGCCCGCCGCAGGTCGTGCTCCAGCAGGTAGCGCCCGCCCGACATGTGGTCCAGGCGCTCGTTGGCCGAGGCGACCACCTGGCGGAGCCGCTCGCCCAGGACGTAGGACGACAGCCGCATGCTCCACCGGTTGTCGGAGGAGTTCCCGCCGGCCAGCGCGGCGAGCCGGTCGGCGAGGCGGTGCCGCTCGGCGGCGGGCCGCCACTCGTCCAGGCGCCCGGCCAGCTCGGCGCGGAGCGCGGCCAGCCGGTCGCGGCGGCGCTCGGCCCGGTCCCGGGCCGACAGCAGCGCGGCGTGCGCGGCCTCGGCCTCGTCCCGGGCGGCCTCCAGGGCGGCCAGGTCGGGTTCGGGCTCCGCCGCGGCGGCCACCAGCTCCGGGTCGGCGAGCTGGGCGTCGACGGCGGCCCGCTCCCGATCGAGCGCGCGGAGCCGTCCGGCCTTGTCCTCCTGCTCGGCGGCGGAGCGGACCGCCGCGCGGGCGTCCTCGATCCCGCGGAAGCCCTCCTCGGCGACCGCGGCGGCGGCCCGCGCCCGGGCCGCCTCCAGCTCGGCCTGCGCGGCCTGCTCCCGCTGCACGGCCTCGACGGCCTTGCGGAGCAGGTCGGCCTCGTCGGCCAGCCGCTCCAGCCGGTCGGCCAGCGTGGGGTCGGCGCCCCTCGCCTCGTCCAGGCGCGCGGCCAGCAGGTCGATGTCGGCGGTGAGGGCGTCGGCTCTCGTCCGGCAGGCCGCCAGCTCCACCGCGATCTCCCGGGAGCGCTCCCGGATCCGCTCCAGCTCCGCGGCGAGGTCGGCGGCCTCGGCCTCCAGGGCGGGCACGGTCCCGGCGGAGGCGCGCAGCGCCTGCAGCACCTGCTCCGCCCGGCGCAGCTCCCGCGCGGCCCGGTCCGCGCCGTCGTGTTCCGCACGCTCCCCGGCGGCGGTCCCGCCCGTGGCGGCCCGCCCGGCGGGATCCCGCCGGGCGTCCCCGGCGGCGTCCCCGGCGGTGAGGAGGCGGGCGGTCAGCCGGGCCCGCTCGGCCCGGGCGGCCTCCCGCCGGGCGCGGCAGTCGGCCAGCGCCCGGGCGACCTCCCCCGCACGGGTGCGGGCGAGCTCCAGGTCGGCGGTGATCCGGGCGACGTCGGCGGCGAGGGCCGGTTCCCGCGCCGCCGCCTCCGCCAGGGCCGCCTGCTCCCGCTCGGCTGCGGCGAGCGCGGCCGCGGCCTGCTCGGCGGTCAGGTCTCCGGCGTCGGCGCGGACGGCGTCCAGGCGGGAGGCGAGCTCGGTGACGGTGTTCTCCGCCTCCTGCCGCCGTCCCCGTGCCGCCTCCCAGGCGCTCTCGGCCGCCTGCTCGTCGTCGGGGGTGGGCGCCGCGTCGGCGGGGGCGGCCGGGGCCGGGTGCTCGGGTGAGCCGCAGACCACGCAGGGGGTGCCGGGGACGAGCCGGGCGGCGAGCTCGGCGGCCATGCCGTCGATGCGGGCCTGGCGGATCCGGAGGAACCGCTCGCGGGACTCCTGGTCCCGGTCGACGGCACCGGCCGCCGCCGCGCAGGCCTCCTCCAGCCGCGCGGTCAGCTCGTCGCGGCGCCGGACGGCGTCCAGGACGGCGGCGGCCCGGTCGACGGCGGCCCGCGCGGCCGGGATCCGGGCGGCCTCGCCCCTGGCCGCCTCCAGGGCGGCCGCGGCCTCCTCCAGGCGGGCGGGCAGGTCGCGCTGGCGCTCGGCGAGACCGGCCTCCTGACCGGTCAGCTGGCGCAGCTCCGCTTCGAGCCCGGTCAGCTCCGTCTCCAGCTCCGCGAGCCGGGCGGCGGCGTCCCGGGCCGCCACCGCGGCGGGGATCCGGGCGGCGTCGAGCCGGGCGGCGGCCAGCCGGGCGTCCACCTCGTCCCGGAGACCGGGCAGGACCTCCAGCCGCGCGTCGATCGCGGCCTGCTCCGCGGTGAGCCGGTCGATCCCCTCCCGCGCCTGCGCGCGTTCCCGCCGGAGCACTCCGAGCCTGGGCTCCTCGGCGCGGAGCCCGTCCAGCCGGGTGATCTCCTCGCGCCGTCCGCGTTCCAGGCCGGACAGCAGACCGGGGTCGGCGGGCGGCGGACCGTCCGGGGCGCCGGGCCCGCCGTACGGCGGGCCGCCCGCGGCACCGCCGGGTACGGCACCGCGCAGCAGGGGCAGGGCGCGGCCGATCGCGTCGGCGGCCAGGTCGCGGGCCTTGGCCGCGGTCTCGGCTCGCTGCTCGGCCTCCCGGATCAGCGGGAGGACCCGGTCGGCCCGGGCCGCCTCGGCGAGCGCGGCCTCCAGGTCGGCGCGCTCCTCGGCGCTCTCCTCCAGGGCCAGGCTCCGGGTGACGGCCTGGGCGTGGCGCCGGCGCCGGTCGGCCAGCGCGACGGCGTCCTCCAGCCGGCGGCGGGCCCGCAGCGCGGCCGTCCCGCCCTCGGCGCACGCGCGGGCGGCCCGCCCGGCCGCCTCGTCCGCCAGGGCGGCCAGCGCCCCGGCCCAGTCCCAGGGGTCCTCCTCCATCCAGGCCGCCACGTCCCGCGCCGAGTCCTGCGGGGCCTGCGGGTCCTGCGGGGCCTCCCGCGCCCCCGTCTCCGCTCCCGGAGGAGGCTCCAGCCCCGGAAGGGCGAGCACCCCCGCCTCCTGGGACGCATCCGCCTCCGGCAGCGCGGCCGTCCCCGCCTCCGTCCCCGGGGACGCGGCGAGGGCGGCGAGCAGTTCGGGGCCGGCGGCCTCCTGGACGCGGTCGACGACGGAGTCGACCTCCCTGCGCAGCGCCTGCTGCTCGCGGAAGGCCTCGGTGCGGCGCTCGGCGAGCCAGGACTCGGCTGCGGCGTAGACCTTGACCGAGAAGAGCTTCTCCAGCACCTTGCGGCGCTCCTCGCCGTCGGCGCGCAGGAAGCGGGCGAAGTCGCCCTGCGGCAACATCGCGACCTGGCAGAACTGGGCGAGGTTCATGCCGAGCAGCCCGCCGATCAGGTCGCCGGCCTCGTCCATGCGGGTCGTCAGGCCCCGCCACTCCCCGGAGGGCGCCAGCTCCTCCAGCAGGACCTTGGCCTGCTCCAGGGTGGTGCCGGTGCCGCGCTGCTTGGGCCGCTGCCAGGCGGGCGAGCGGGTGACGCGCAGCCGGCGGCCCCGGACGGTGACCTCCAACCGGACGCGCGGCCCCCGGCCCGGCGGGGCGTGGTCGCAGCGCAGGCTCCGGGCGCTGTCGCGCTGGCCGGGCACCCGGCCGTACAGGGCGAAGCAGAGCGCGTCGAGCACGGTGGTCTTGCCGGCGCCGGTGGAGCCGTGGATCAGGAACAGCCCGGCCTCGGTGAGGGCGTCGAAGTCGACGGCCTCCTCCCCCGGGAACGAGCCGAAGGCGGTGATCTCCAGACGGTGGGGGCGCATCTACGCCATCGCCTCCTTGGCGCGGGACTCCTCGACGGCCTGCCGGAGCAGCCGGGTCTCGTCGGCGTCGGCGGGCTCGCCGCGCACCTCGCGGACGAAGTCGAGCACGACCTCGAACTCCGGACGGCCGGCCAGCCGGGGCCGGGCCGCGCTCTCCTGCGGCGCGTCCTCGGGTTCGAAGGAGAGGGTGAGCGCGTGCGGGAAGCGGGTCCGCAGCCGCTCCATGGCGCTCTTCGGCCGGACGGGGTCGGTCAGGACCACCTGGAGCCAGCGGTCCTCGTGGTCGGCGTGCTCGGGAGAGGTGAGCAGGTCGTCCAGGCGGCCCACCAGGCGGCCGAGCCGCCGGGGCACCGGCGCCTCGGCGAACTCGGCTCCGGCGAACCCGTCCGGGCCGATGTCCACCAGCCAGGAGCCCTTCACCTGGCCGAGCTCGGAGAAGGAGTAGGCGATCGGGGAGCCGGAGTAGCGCACGGCCTCGCTCATGCGCTGGCGGCCGTGCAGGTGGCCGAGGGCCGCGTAGTCGACGCCGTCGAAGGCCGAGACGGGGACGTGCGCGACGCCGCCGACGCTGATGTCGCGCTCGCTGTCGCTGGCCTGCCCGCCGGTCACGAACGCGTGGGCCAGCACCACCGAGCGGGTGCCCCGCCGTTCCAGGTCGGCGCGGATCAGGGACATGGCGTGGCCGACCGCGGCGGTGTGGGTGCGCTCGGGCAGCTGCCACGGCTCGCGGACCAGCTCGGGCTCCAGGTAGGGGATGCCGTAGAAGGCGACGTCGCCGACGACCACGGGGGTGGCGACCCGGGCCGGGTCGGTGCGCAGGTGCACGCCCGCGGCGTCGATCAGGTCGGCGCCGAAACCGAGGCGGCGGGCCGAGTCGTGGTTCCCGCTGATCAGCACGGTGCGCACGCCCTCGGCGACCAGGCGCCGCAGCGCCTCGTTGCACAGGTCGACGGCGTCGACCGGCGGCAGCGCCCGGTCGTAGACGTCGCCGGAGACGACGACCACCTCGACCCGCTCACTCCGGACGGTCTCGATCAGGTGGTCGACGAAGACACCCTGGGCCGCCAGGAGGCTCTCCCGGTGGAACGAGCGGCCCAGGTGCCAGTCCGATGTGTGCAGCACCCGCATGTCGCCTGAAGCTAACAGGCCCCGGGGCCATCCGGTGCCGCTCGGGCCTCATCGGTCCCGCCGATATCCGCGGGATGCCGCGAATCCGTCGCTCTGGGTAGGGTTGATGATCGGTGTGGACGACTCGGGTGAACGGGCCATCGGGGAGCGGCATGCGCGTGGGCCGGGGCGTGGTGGGCGTGGCCGCGGGTGTGGCCATGATGGCCCTGGCTGCGGTGGGCTACGTCCTGCCGCCGCCGTTCGACCCGTCGCCGCTGACCGCCGATCCGGCCTTCCGGTCCCTGCCCGCCCAGCCGGCCCACGAGCTGCGGCCCGTCTCCGCGACCGCGCCGATCACCGTGCAGGAGCTCACCGTCCGGGCCCGCGGCACCGACCTGCGGGCGACGGTCCGCGCGCCGCGCGTCCCGGGCAGGCACCCGGCCATGGTCTTCGTGCAGGGGGCGGGGCCCGGGCTGCGGGAGGAGTTCACCGAGCAGGCCGAGTGGCTGGCCCGCGCCGGGATCGTCACGCTCGTCTACGACAAGCGGACCGTGGGCTACGACTTCCGCCACCGCGACTTCGGGCTGCTCGCCGACGACGCGCTGCGCATGCTGGCCGAGCTGCGCGGGCGCCCCGACGTCGATCCGGCCCGCGCCGGGTTGTGGGGGGTCAGCGAGGGCAGCTGGGTGGTGCCGATCGCGGCCTCCCGCAGCGCGGACGTCGGCTTCGCCGTACTGGTCTCCGCGCCGAACGTCTCGCCGCTGAGGCAGGTCAGCTGGGCGCTGGGCGAGCAGCTGGACCGGCTGCGCGCGCCGAGCGGGGTGCGCGAGCTGCTCATCCGGGCGATGTCCGCGGTGGACATGAACTTCCTGCGCCACGACGGCGTGCCGGCGCTGCGCGGGGTGCGCCGGCCGGTGCTGGCGCTGTACGGCACGCGCGACCCGTCGATCCCGTTCGTGGAGAGCAGCCAGACGCTCACCCGGGCGCTCACCGAGGGCGGCAACCCCGATCACACCATCCGCTACCTGGCCGGGGCCGACCACGGCATGCGCGTGAACGGCGGCCCGCTGGCCCCCGGCTACCTGGAGACGCTGGCCAACTGGGTCAAGGGCCTGCCGGAGACCGCCGAGCCGCGGCCGCCCATCGCCGGGGCCACCCCGGTCCAGCGCTACGAGGCCAGCGACCTGCCCACCGCGCCGTGGTACGCCAGCGGGACGGTGCTGGGACTCACGCTCTGCCTGGCCGCCGTCGGCTACGTGGCGGGCCCGGTGGCCGCCATGGCGGTACGGCTGCGCGGCGGCCGTCCCCAGGCCGAGGCCAACGCCCGGCTCTGGCCGCCGATCCGGCACCGGTTCCGCCGGATGGCCTGGACCGGGGCCGGGCTGCTCGCCTCGGTGGCGGCGTTCATCACGCTGCTGGTGCTGTTCTCGGTCAACCAGGCGGGGGCCTGGCCCGCGGTCCTCGCCGGGTGGCTGGTCGTCCGGGCCCTGGCGGTGCTGATGCTGCTGCAGGAGGTGACGGCCACCGCGGCCGTCGTCTCGGCGCTGCGGGAGGGCTGGCAGCCCAGCCGTCCGCAGCACGTCGCGGTCGCCGGGGTGCTGGGCAGCACCGGGCTGCTGCTGGTCGCGGCGGCCTACTACGGTCTGTTCGCGTTCCCCTGGTGACGTCCGCGGGCGGCGGCCCGCCCCGCGGGGCGGGCCTCCGGGCCGTCAGCCGTAGCAGGCGAGCCAGCGGTCCATCTCGGCGAAGACCTGCTTGCGCGCGGGCTCCGGGGAGAGCACCAGGTCGTGCATGCCGCCGGGCACCCGGACGCAGGTGACGTGCCCGCCGACCCGGGTCGACCAGCGGGCGATCTGCTCGGGGTCGAGCACGGTGTCGGCGCTGCGCGCCTCGGGGGCGAAGTCGCGCAGCCGCAGGCCCTTGTCCGAGCAGAGCACCAGGACCGGCACGTCGACGCGGAGGCCGGCGTGCAGGCGCTTCTGGGCGCGCCGGATCGCCGCGAGCCAGACGGCGTGCACGGGGAACCCGCCGACGGGCTTCCAGTTCAGGTCGAAGTCCCACTCGCCGTGGTGGTCGCGGTGCAGGCTGGCGGCGTACGCGGTGGACAGGCCGAGGGGCAGCACGGTGCGGGCGGGCAGCCGGGACAGCGGCAGGTGCAGCACGTCGGCGGCGAGCCGCAGGTGGCCGGGGACGTTCAGGTCGAAGAAGGGGCTGTTGAGCACCAGGTTCTGCACCAGTCCCCGGCCCCGGACCCGGTCGGCCCAGAGCGCGGCGACGAGCCCGCCGGTGGAGTGGGCGTTGAGGATCACCTTCTCGTGGCCGTGCTCGGTGCGGATGATCCGGATCGCCTCGTCGATCTCGGGGAAGTACTCGGTGACGCTGCGCACGAACCCGCGGGTCTGGTGCGGCAGCAGCGAGCGGCCGTACTTGCGCAGGTCCAGGCCGTAGAAGTCGATCCCCTGGGCGGCGAAGTGCTCGGCCAGGTGGGTCTGGAAGAAGTAGTCGGTGAAGCCGTGCAGGTAGAGCACGGCCCTGCCGGTGGGCTCGGCGGCGCGGCGCCGTACGAGGGAGGCGACGACCTCGCCCTCGTAGTCGTCCGGCATGGGCAGGACCGTCAGCTCGTAGTCGGGGCCGAGGACGTCGTGCATGGCTCTCACACCGTTCCGTAGGGGTCGGCGGGCCAGTCGGGGACGGCGTCCGGCAGGTCCGTGCTGACCTTCATCGGGAACGCCGCCGGGCGCTTCTCCAGGAAGGAGGTGACCCCCTCGGCGGCGTCCGGGGCGGCGCCCAGGACGTGCATGAGCTTGGAGTCCGCGCGGTGCGCCTCCCACGGGGAGGAGGCCGACAGGCCCGCCCACATGAGGCGGCGGATGGCGGCGACCGAGACGGCGGAGGTGTTGTCGGCGATCTCGCGGGCGAGCGCGTAGGCGGCCGGGAGCAGCTCGCCGGGGGCGAGGACCTTCGAGACCAGGCGTCCTTCGAGCGCCTCCGCGGCGGGGAAGACCCGGCCGGTCGCGGCCCACTCCATCGCCTGGGAGATGCCGACGACGCGGGGCAGGAACCAGCTGGAGGCCGCCTCGGTCACGATGCCGCGCCGGGCGAAGACGAAGCCGAACCTCGCCGTGTCGGAGGCGAGCCGGACGTCCATCGGCAGCGTCATGGTCACCCCGACGCCGACCGCCGGGCCGTTGATCGCGCCGATGACCGGCTTGAGGGAGCGCGCGATGCGCAGCACCACCGTGCCGCCGCCGTCGCGGGGCGAGCCGTCGACGGTGTCGGCGCCGCCGAACATCTCACCGGACTCGCGGTGGTTGAAGGTGTCGCCGCCGCCGCCGAGGTCGGCGCCGGCGCAGAAGGCCCGGCCCCTGCCGGTGACGACCACCGCGCGGACCCCGTCGTCGGCGTCCGCCCGGTCGAAGGCCTCGATCAGCTCGCCGCGCATCACGTAGGTGAAGGCGTTGAGGCGCTCCGGACGGTTGAGCGTGATGGTGGCCACGCCGTCGGCCACGTCGTACTCGATCTCCGTGAAAGACATGACCGAATCTTATTCCAGTCAAATGTCCGGATTAATCGGGATGTTTTTCTGATGTGTTCACTCACTCTTCGCCTCCCGGCCTGCCGGTTGTGCCTACCATCTCCTCTGCGGCGCGGGAATGCGCGCGGGCAGGGGAGTGCGGGGAACGGGGAGCAGTGCGGGACAGATCAACGCCGCCCGGAATCGGTGCGGTCATCGGATGGACGGCCCTGTCGGTCATCGCGCCGGGCGCCGCCCACCTGCGCGCGGGGTGGCGCCGGACCGGCCTGACCCTGCTGTCCGTCTACGCCGCGGCGCTGCTCGTCCTGCTCTGGGTGGGGCTCACCTCCGACCTCGGCGTCCTGGCCGGGCGGCTGCTGGCGTCCTCCTGGCTCACCGCGCTCACCGTGGGCGCCCTCGCCCTGGGGGTCGCCTGGTTCGCGCTGGTGGTGCACTCCTTCATGGTGCTGGAACCCGGCAGGCTGCCCGCCGCCGGGCAGGCGGTGTCCGGCACGGTCGCGGGCGTGCTCGCGGTGGCCGTGCTGCTGCCGTTCGGGCTCGCCGGGCAGTACACCGCGGCCTCCCAGGCCATGCTGGACGGCGTCTTCGCCGCGCCCGCCGTACCGCTGCCCAGCGCCTCCGGCGGCGACGGACAGGACCCGTGGGTGGGCCGGACCCGGGTGAACATCCTGCTGCTCGGCGGCGACGCCGACGACCACCGGCCGGGCGTGCGGACCGACAGCATCAACGTGGCCAGCATCGACGTCGCGAGCGGAAACACCGTCCTGTTCAGCCTCCCGCGCAACCTGGAGAACGTGCGCTTCGTGCCGGGCAGCCCGATGGCCAAGCGGTTCCCGAACGGCTTCCGCCTCCCGGCCGGGCCCGGCGGCGGCCGCGAGGACCTGCTCTTCGCGGTCTGGGAGTACGCCGACGCCCACCCGGAGATCTTCGGCGGCAGGAAGGAGCAGGGCGCCCGGGTCCTGATCGACACCGTCGGCTACACGCTCGGGCTGAAGATCGACTGGTACGCGCTGGTGAACATGTGGGGCTTCGCCCGCCTCATCGACGCCATCGGAGGCGTGACGATCACCGTCCCGCACGACGTCGTCTTCGGCAAGTACAACGAGGGCGTGGTCAAGGCGGGCACCCGCAGGCTCAAGGGCGCCGACGCGATGTGGTTCGCCCGCTCGCGCACCTACAGCGACGACTTCAGCCGGATGGGCCGCCAGCGCTGCGTGCTCGGCGCGCTCCTGCAGCAGGCCGACCCGGCGACCGTGCTCGCCCGCTTCAACCGGATCGCGCTGGCCACCAGGGAGCTGATCAGGACGGACATCCCGCGCCCGATGCTGGAGCACCTGGTCCCGCTGGCGCTGAAGGTCAAGAACGCCAAGGTGACCAGCGTGCAGTTCGTGCCGCCGCTGATCAACACCGGCTACCCCGACTGGGCCAAGATCCGCACCGTCACCGCCAAGGCCATCCAGGACTCGGTCTCCTCCGCCGCCGCCCCGACCGCCGGGGCGTCCTCTCCGGCCGCCACGCCGACCGCCGGGGCCGCTGCGGACCCGGCCGCGAAGCCCACGAAGCCCGCGGTGCGGTCCACCGCCAAGCCCGCCGACCCCGCCGCCCCCAAGAACATCACCGACGGCTGCAGCTGACCGCTCCCGGCCGCCGTACGGTCCCCGCCCTCCGCAGGGTCCCGCGTTCCCGCGCGGTGCCGGTCACCGCGGGCACGGGCTCTTCACCGGCCGGGTCCCTTCTTCCGCGTCTCCGGCCGGGTCCCGCGTTTCCGTGCCGGGGTCCTGAGCCGGCACCGCGCGGGAACGCGGGACCCGGCTCAGGACCCCGGCACGGGAGCGCGGAAGAAAGGACCCGCCGGGGACGGGTCAGGCGCGGTGGGACTCCTTGGCCAGGCGGCGGACCCGGGTCTCGTCGATGTCGTGGCCGAGACCGGGCTGGGTGAGGGGGACGGCGACGACGCCGCCGGAGGCGCCGACCGGCGGGGTGACGATCTGCGCGCTGCGCGGCGGCTCCGCCACGTCGCAGGGCAGGGTGCACCCGGGCAGGCTGGCCGCCGCGACGGTGGCCGCCCTGGCCAGGCCCGTGCCCTGCCCCCCGGCGCAGGCGATCTGCCAGCCCGCGGCCACCGCGCCGTCGTGCACCCGCCGCACCCCCCGCAGGGAGCCCAGCGCGGCCGGGCGGATCAGCAGCGCGCGGCCCGCGCCCACCGCGACCGCCTCGTCCAGCTCCCGCTCCGACGACACCTCCAGCAGGACCGGGGCGGCGACCCGCTCCTGCAGGTCGGCGTGGTCGGCCAGACCCCCGGGCGTGGCGAACGGGCGCTCGATGACGGAGGGGGCGTAGGCGTCCAGCGCCTCGAGGGCGCCGACGTCGGTGTAGGCGGAGCGGGCGTCCAGGCCGATGCCGAGCGCCGGGTAGGCCTGCCGTACGGCGCGCAGCGGCTCGATGTCCCAGCCGGGGTGGACGTCCATGGTGACGTGCGCGTACCCGGCGCAGACGTGCCGGTTGACCCGGGCGACCAGGCTGTCCAGGTTGCGGTCGGCGCCGATCCGCACGGTCGCCATCAGCGAGGTGCGGCTGCCGCCGAGGGCGTGGGCCAGCGGGACTCCGCGCATCCGGGCCCACAGGTCCCAGCAGGCCATGTCGGCGGCCGGGCCGCCGGGGATCTCGCCCAGCTCGTCGGGGTGCTCCCAGTCGACCCCGATGAGCTCCTTGCCGAGCCGCTCCACCAGGACGGGCCAGGTCCCGGGGCCGGGGTCGACGACCTCGCCCCACCCGGTCATGCCCCCGTAGTCGGTGAGCCGGACGAGGATGCTCTCCGGCCGCCTGCCGTACGGCAGGACCAGCCGGTACACCTCCAGCTCGCACACCCGTGGCATGGACTCCCCTTGGTCTTCGGCACGGCCCTCCCGTGCCGGTGAACGCGCCCCGCCCGCGAACGGGACCCACCCTTCAACGTGAGCAAGGGGCACGTTCTTCCCAATGGTGCCATGCCCCCGTCAGGCCCCGGTCCGGCCCGCGACGAGCGTACCGGTGGCCGCGACCAGCGCGGTCAGCGCGAAACACGCCAGGTAGACGGGGCCGGCGGCGCCGAAGGCGGCGACGATCGCGCCGACGGCGGCGACCGCCGCCACGGTGAAGGCCGATTCGCCGATGCCCATCGAGGCGCTGTTCTCACCCTCCCGCCCCGGCGCGGACAACTCCAGGACGAGCACCGAGAGCGTGGGGTAGACGCTCCCGATCCCGAGCCCCAGGATGATCTCACCGGCGAAGGCGACGGCCACCGGGACGGCGGGGAAGACGGCCAGGGCCGCCAGCAGCAGGCCCGCGGTGATCAGCAACGGACCCGCCCGCAGGATCAGGACCCGGTCGTACCGCCTGCGCCCGACGATCCACGAGGCCAGCGACCAGGCGAGCGCCCCGCCGGTGAGCACCGTGCCGGCCAGGGCGGGCGACAGGCCGCGCTCGGCGGTGAGCATGAGCGGCAGGTACACCTCGCCGCCGAAGACGGCGCCGGCCACGATCCCGCGCAGGACGATCACCGAGGGCAGGCCGCGCCCGGCGCGCAGGGTTCCGGGCGGCAGCAGCCGGGCCAGTGCCGTCACCAGCACCGCCAGCCCCGCCGCCATCAGGAGCAGGCCGGCGCCGCGCGCGGACCCGCCGTACTGGGTGAGCGCGGCGCCCACGGCCGCCAGCACCGCCCAGCCGAGCCTGCGGGCGATCGGCGTGCGCCCGCCGGAGCCGTCCGGCCCGTCCTCCCCGGCGGACGGGCCGGCGGGCGGGCCGCCCGCCGGGGCGGCGGCCAGGCCGCGCCAGAGCAGCAGCGCGGCGGGGGCGACGAGCAGCGGCACGCCCAGGAAGACCCAGCGCCAGCCGAACTGCCCGACCACCAGGCCGGTGACCGCGGGACCGACCATGGACGGCACCACCCAGCAGGCGGCGAACAGGGAGAAGACCTTCGGGTGCGTCTCGGCGGGGTAGACGCGGGAGACCAGCACGTACAGGGAGACCTGGAAGAGCCCGCCGCCGAAGCCCTGCGCGAAGCGGCCCAGCACGAACACGTCCATGGTGGGCGCCGTGCCGGAGAGCACGAGGCCCGCGGCGAAGGCCGCCACCCCCGCCCAGAGCGGCGCGACCGGCCCGCGCAGGTCACCCCAGCGCCCGCCCGCCACGGTGGCGATCATGCCTGCGGCGAGGGACCCGCTGAAGGCCAGGGCGTACAGGCCGATCCCGTCGAGCTCGCGCCCGACCACCGGCATCGCGGTCGACACGGCCAGCGACTCGAAGGCCACCAGCACGATCAGGGCCACCATGCCGACCGTCAGCGCCCGGTGCCGCCGGGCGAACATCCCCCCGGAGGGGGGAGCGATCATCGTCGTCGTCATGGGCAGACCGTACGGCGGGCGCCCGGCCGGCACATCGGCCCGCCGGCTCAGCCCTTGGACGTAGGACCTGCGGGGCCTCGGGGGCTCCCGGGACCCGGGGGCCGCCCCGTTCCGCCCTCCTCCACGCAGGAGGCCAGGCCGCGCAGCATCAGGTCGAGGCCGAACTCGAAGCGCTCCCGGTCGTCCGCGTCCGTCAGCTCGTCGACGTGGGCGACGATGCGGGGGAAGCGGTCGGCGGGCAGGCTCCGGTAGAACGCCGGGATCTGCCCGAACGTCTCCGCCATGAAGGCGTCGAGGTCCTTGTCGCTGCCGCGCTGCCGGTGGAGGTAGATCGCGTTCTCGTAGGCGCCGGCGCAGATGTACAGGCCGAACCGGTCGAGCATCAGGGCGGCGACCCGCGGCGGCACGCCGCCGGCGAGCATGATGGCCAGCTGCCCCTCGGCGATGCGCAGCGCGTTGGGGGTGGTCGGGATGTTGGCCAGGCCCACCCGGGCGACGTCCGCGTGCGAGGCGAAGACCCGGAACGCCTCCATGAGCGTCTCCCTGAGCTGCTCCAGCCAGCGCCCCGGGTCCGGCTCGGGGACGTGGATCTCGGCCATGACCTGGTCGTAGATCAGGTCGAGCAGCTCCTCCTTGTTCGCCACGTGGGCGTACAGGGAGGCGGGACCGGTGCCGAGCTCCTGGGCGACCCGGCGCATGCTCAGCGCCTCCAGTCCCTCGGCGTCGACGATCCGCAGGCCGGTGGAGACGATGAGCTCCCTGCTCAGGACGGTCCGGGGAGCGCTGGGCCTGCGGCTCTTGCGCCAGGGCGGGGTCGGGATGTCGGTCACGCGGCGATGGTATACCGCCGCGATCCGGCCGCCGAACACCGTACCGACGACGAACATCATTCCCGTAACGAACATCGTGCTTGACACGAACAGTGTTCGCTCATATAACCATGTTCGTCTTCCGAACAGCGTTCGTCCGTCGTCGCGCTCCCCGAGGAGGGAACCCCTCATGACCCACGCCACCACCGGCCCCCCGGCCGTCACCGCCGCGCCGTACCGGTGGCGCTGGCCCGCGCTCTTCGTGATCCTCGCCGCCGAGGTCATGGACCTGCTCGACGCGATGATCACCAACATCGCGGCCCCGTCCATCCACGCCGACCTGGGCGGATCGACCAGCATGATCCAGTGGCTCGGCGCCGGCTACACCATGGCGATGGCCATCGGACTGATCACCGGCGGGCGCCTCGGCGACCTCTACGGCCGCCGCCGCATGTTCCTGGCCGGCGCGGCGGGCTTCACCCTCGCCTCGCTCCTGTGCGGCCTGGCCGGCTCCCCCGAGACGCTGACCGGTGCGCGGATCCTCCAGGGCCTGTTCGGCGCCGTGATGCTCCCGCAGGGCCTCGGCATGATCAAGGAGATGTTCCCCCCGAAGGAGACGGCCGCCGCGTTCGGCGCCTTCGGGCCGGTCATGGCCCTGGCCACGGTGGGCGGCCCGGTGCTCGCCGGCTGGCTGGTCGACGCCGACCTGTTCGGCACCGGCTGGCGCATGATCTTCCTGATCAACCTCCCGGTCGGCCTGCTCGCGCTCGCCGGGGCGGCCGCCCTGCTGCCCGAGTCGCGGCCGGAGCGGTCCTCCCGGCTGGACCTCACCGGCACGGGCCTGGTCTCGGCCGCCTCCTTCCTGCTGGTCTTCCCGCTGGTGCAGGGGCGCGACCTGGGCTGGCCCGCCTGGACCCTCGCCTCGATGGCCGCCTCGGCCGCGGTGTTCGCGCTCTTCGCCCGCCACCAGGTCCGCAAGCAGCGGGCGGGCGGCGACCCGCTGCTGGCGACGAGCCTGTTCCGCAAGCGTGCCTTCACCGGCGGCCTGATCACCGGGCTGGTCTTCTTCACCGCCCTGGTCGGCTTCTCGATGGTGCTGGGCCTGTACTTCCAGATGGGCCTGGGCTACGACCCGCTGAAGGCGGGCCTGGCGAACCTGCCGCACGCCGCCGGGTCCCTGCTCGGCTTCGCCGGCGTGCACGCCGCCGGTCTGGCGCAGAAGGCCGGCCGCAGGCTGATCCACCTGGGCGCCGCCGTCATGGTGGCCGGCCTGGCCGGGGTCGCCGTCACCCTGGAACTCGCCGGTACGGACGTCACGCCGTGGCAGCTGGCCCCGGCCCTGTTCCTGGCGGGCGCCGGGATGAGCATGGTCATGGCGCCGTTCTTCGACATCGTGCTGGCCGGAGTGGACCCGCACGAGTCCGGCTCCGCCTCCGGCGCCCTCACCGCCGTCCAGCAGCTCGGCGGCGCGCTCGGCTCCGCCGCGGTCGGCACGCTCTTCTTCGGCCTGCTGGAGGGCGGCCGGGCCTTCCCCGAGGCGATGCGGGCGACGATCTGGGTCACCGGCTGCATGATCGCCGTCGCCTTCGCCGCGGCCTTCCTGCTCCCGCTCAGGGCCCGCCCCGAGGAGGAGGCGGCCGGGCACTGAGCGGGCCCGCGGCACGTGCCGGGGCCCCGTCCCCGGCCACCCGGCCCCGGTGCGCGGACGTCCCGGGGCCCCGCGCGGCCGGCACCCCGCGTGCGGGCGTCCCGGCGGGAGGCGGGCCCCCGTTGCCGCCTCCCGCCGGGACGGGTCTTCTCAGCCGGCCGGGCGCCTGAGGCTGCGCTCGGCCCACTGCCCGATGTCGCGCCGCTCGATCGCGGCGGCCATCAGGTCGGGGAAGGCGTCGGGGGTGCAGGCGAAGGCGGGCACCCCCAGCGCGGCCAGGGCGGCGGCGTTCTCCCGGTCGTAGAAGGGCGCGCCCTCGTCCGACAGCGCCAGCAGCACGATCACCTGCACCCCGGCCGCGGTCATCTGGGCGACCCGGCGGAGCATCTCCTCGCGGATCCCGCCCTCGTACAGGTCGCTGATCAGGATGAAGATCGAGTCCGTCGGCCGGGTGATGAGGCCCTGGCCGTAGGCGATGGCCCGGTTGATGTCGGTGCCGCCGCCGAGCTGGGTGCCGAACAGCACCTCCACCGGGTCGTGGAGCCGGTCGGTCAGGTCGACGACCGCGGTGTCGAAGACCACCAGCGAGGTCTTCAGCGACCGCATCGAGGCGAGCACCGCGCCGAAGACGCCGGAGTAGACGACCGAGGCGGCCATCGAGCCGCTCTGGTCGATGCAGAGCACCACCTCGCGCTGGACCGCCCGCTGCCGCCTGCCGTACCCGACCAGCCGGGACGGGACCACCACGCCCCGCTCCGGCAGGTAGTTCCTCAGGTTGGCCCGGATCGTCCGGTCCCAGTCGATGTCGGCGACCCGCCGGGGCCGGTGCGTGCGCGCCGAGCGGTCCAGCGCCCCCGTCACCGCGGCCCTGGTCCGCTGCGCGAGCCTGCTCTCCAGCTCGGAGACGACCTTGCGGACCACCGCGCGGGCCGACTCCCTGGCCGCCTCCGGCATCACCCGGTTGAGCGAGAGCAGCGTGCCGACCAGGTGGACGTCCGGCTCGACGGCCTCCAGCATCTCCGGCTCCACCAGCAGCCGGGTGAGGCCGATCCGCTCGACGGCGTCCTTCTGCATCACCTGGACCACGGTCTGCGGGAAGTAGGAGCGGATATCACCCAGCCAGCGCGCGACCCTGGGCGCGGACGCGCCGAGCCCGGCGCCCCGCTCCCGCGCCCGGCCTCCCCCGTCACCGGAGTCGCCGTCGTAGAGGGCGGCCAGGGCGCCGTCCATGGCGGCGTCGGTCCCGCTCAGCGCGTACCCGGTGCCGTCGGCGTCCCCGCCGAGCACCAGCCGCCAGCGGCGCAGCCTCTCGTCGTCCGTCATCACACCCTCCCGAGGATCGTCAGCACGGTCCGCACGGCCGCCGCCGCGCGCTCGTCGTCCACGGCCTCCTCGCCGCTCCCGGCCCGGTCCCCGGGGCCCGTGCCGGCACCCGCGCCCAGGGAGCGGACCCGTTCGCCGACCGCACGGCGCTCGGGCGCGGCGAAGGCGCCGAAGGTCCGCCGCAGCAGCGGGAGCACCCCGACGAACGCCTCCGGATCCAGCCCGGTGAGCCAGCCGTCGACCAGGCCGAGGAGCCGGGCGTCGTGGACGAGCAGCAGCCCGCCGCCCGAGACGAACCCCTCGATCCAGGCCGCCGCCCGGGCGGGCGGGTGACCGGCGGACATCGCGCGGGACATGCGCCGCTCCGCCCGGGCGGTGTCGAGGTCCCCGGCGTCCAGCAGGATCCTGACCAGCCGTCCCTCGATCAGCCCGTGCAGGTCGGAGCGGCCGCAGACCCCGCGGAGCGCGCCGAGCCAGCGTGTCCCCGGCCGGTCGTCCGCCGCCTCCTCCCCGGCGTCGAGCAGGCCGATCTCCGCGTGCACCTCGTCGATCCGGCCGGTCAGGTCGCGGGCGGCGTCGTCGTCCAGGCCGCCGGCCGCGGCGCCGAGCCCCACGCAGATCCGGGTCAGCAGGGCGTCGGAGATCGCGGCCAGCCCCGCGGCGGGCGTGCCGCGCACGTCGCCGTAGCGCTGGGCCCGCACCAGGGCGGGCAGCGCCGCCATCAGGTGCGTCACGTCGCCGTCCAGCGCCGCACGCGCCGACAGCTCCTCCAGCACGGCCGGCAGCGCCTGCGGCAGGTCGGCGGGGAGGCAGCGCTCCAGCAGGGCCGTCAGGACGGGCAGGGCGGGCGCGGCGGCGGCCAGGTCGCGGACGCGGGCGGTGGCGGCGGACGGGACGGTGGTGCCCCAGGCGCTCGCCTCGATCAGGTCGATGTCGAACTCGGGACGCCAGGCCAGCGTCCACGACTCGCGGAAGGTGCCCCTGCCCCGGCTGGGCCGCGGGGCGCCCCAGCCGACCCCGAGCAGCAGCAGGCGGTGCAGCAGCCTGCTGCGCTCCAGGTCGAGCGGCTTGCGCAGGTCGAGGTCGAGCTCGCGCTCCGGGGCCTCCGGCTTGAGCCGCAGGCGCCGCTGCTCGGCGCGCAGGTGCCGCTGGAGCGGGACCATCGGGGTGGAGTCGGGCACGTGGCCGAGCCGATCCCCCACGACCATGCGCCGCCGGATCAGCTCCACCGGCGCCTCGCCGCCCTCGCACAGTACGGCCCGGACCGCCTCGGTGGCCTCCGCCAGTCCGGCCAGCGGCCGTCCGCGCAGCACGGCCAGCGAGTGCGCCAGCCGTACGGCCTCGATGACGTGCGCGGAGGAGACCGGCAGGTCCTCGGCGCGCAGCACGGCGGCGGCCTCGGTCAGCCACCGCTCCACCGGCCGGTCGGGCGCGGCGAACAGGTGGTGGTACCAGCCGGGGGAGGCGACGCCCGCGCCGTACCCGCTCCGTGCGGTCAGCCGCCCGTAGGTCCACGGCACCCAGGTCGTCTCCACCTTGGCCCTGGGCAGGCCGCGCAGGAGCGCGTCGTCGGCCTTCGCGGGCGGCAGGCCCGCGCCCCAGGCCTTGCCGGGCGTGCCGGTCAGCGCGGGCACGTGCCAGGCGCCGCAGACCACGGCGATCCGCTCGAAGCCGTCCCGGACCGCGCCGCGGATCGTGCGGCGCATGAAGGCCTCGCGCCGCGCCTCGTGCTCCTCGGGGACGTGCCCCTCGCGGACCGCGGCCATCGCCTCGGCGATGACGGCGAAGGGCGTGTCGCCGCGGTGCTCGACCGCGTCCTCCCACCACCGCTCGGGATCGTCGTAGCCGGCGGCGCGGGCGAGCCCGCCGATCGGGTCGGTCCGCACGGCCGGCGCCCCGCCGTCCTCGTCGCCGCCCGGCCCTCCGCCGGTCTCTCCGGCCGCCTCACCGCCGCCGTCCGCGTCACCGTCCGTGCCGCCCGCCGCGTCACCGGGGGCACGGGGACCCGCCCCCGCCTCCGCCGGGCCGTCCTGCGGCGCGCCAGGGGCGTCCGGCTCCCCTGGCCGGGCGGCGAGGGAGTGCGCGGCGGGCAGGTCGCAGAAGCGCACCGGCACGCCCGCCTCGACCGCGTGGCGGATCGCCTGCCACTCCGGCGAGAAGACGGCGAACGGCCAGAACGCCGCCCTGGACGGCTCTCCCGGCACGTGCGCCAGCAGCGCCACCGGCGGCCTGAGATCGGGGTCCGCGGCCAGGCCCACGAGCCCGTCGGCCTCGGGCGGGCCCTCGATGAGCACGACGTCCGGCCGCAGGCGCGCCAGCTCCGCGCGCAGGCAGCGCGCCGAGCCGGGGCCGTGGTGCCGCACGCCGAGGACGTGCACGGTCATCGTCCGCCTCCTGTCCCGCCCCGGTCCTGGGCCCCGTCCCCGCCCGGCCGGGCCCGCCGCGCGTCCCGCGCCACGGCGGGCCCGGTCTCAGCCCGCGTCACGGCAAGCCCGGTAGAAGTCGCGCCAGTCCCGGCGCTCCCGGACGACCGTCTCGAGGTATTCCCGCCAGACGACGCGGTCGGAGACCGGGTCCTGGACCACCGCGCCGACGATCCCGGCGGCCACGTCGGAGGGGCGGAGCACGCCGTCGCCGAAGTGGGCGGCCAGCGCGACGCCGTTGGTGATCACGGAGATGGCCTCGGCGGTGCTGAGCGTGCCGCTGGGCGACTTGACCTTGGTCCGGCCGTCCTCGGTGACGCCGGTCCGCAGCTCCCGGAAGACCGTGACGACGCGGCGGATCTCCTCCAGCCCGGTCAGGGTCTCGGGCAGCTCCAGGGAGCGGCCGAGCTGCTCCACCCGGCGGGAGACGATGTCGACCTCCTCCTCCGCGGTGGCCGGGACCGGGAGCACCACGGTGTTGAACCGGCGGCGCAGCGCGCTGGACAGGTCGTTGACGCCGCGGTCGCGGTCGTTGGCGGTGGCGATCACGTTGAAGCCGCGCGTCGCCTGGACCTCCTCGTTCAGCTCCGGAACCGGCAGCGTCTTCTCCGACAGCACGGTGATCAGCGCGTCCTGCACGTCGGAGGGCATGCGGGTCAGCTCCTCGACCCGGGCGATGCGGCCCTCGGCCATGGCGCGCATCACCGGGCTGGGCACGAGCGCCTCCCGCGACGGCCCCTCGGCCAGCAGCCGCGCGTAGTTCCAGCCGTAGCGGATCGCCTCCTCGGCGGTGCCCGCCGTGCCCTGGACGAGCAGCGTGGAGTCGCCGCTGACCGCGGCGGCCAGGTGCTCCGAGAGCCAGGTCTTGGCGGTGCCGGGCACGCCGAGCAGGAGCAGCGCCCGGTCGGTGGCCAGCGTCGCCACGGCCACCTCCACGATCCGGCGGGGGCCGATGTACTTGGGGGTGATCCGGTCGCCGTCGCCCAGCACGTACGTGGTCACCGCCCAGGGCGACAGCTTCCAGCCCGGCGGCCGGGGCCGGTCGTCGTCCTTGGCCAGCAGGGCCAGCTCCTCGGCGTACTGGTCCTCGGCGTGCGCGCGCAGCACCGGCTGCACCGGCTGCCCTGTCGTCATGAGAGCTCCTTCAGCATGTCGTCGCGGAAACGCAGGAGGGCGGCGACCTCCTGGACGGGCGGTTCGGGCGAGAGCCGTTCCGCCAGGCCGTGCAGGGCGGGGTCGGCGCGTTCGCCGGCGAGCCTGACCAGCTCGCCGAGGTTCCACGGCTGGCTGCCGGCCAGCTCGATGATCTTGCCCAGCACGGCCCGCGTCAGGTCCGGGCCCCAGGGTCCCCCGGCGCCGCCGAGGACCATGATGAGCTGGCCGTCCAGGCCCCGGATCCGCCGGTCGACCGGGCCCCCGCCCCGGACGAACGCGGCGGCCACGGCCTCCCGCTCGTCGCGGGGCAGCACGGCCAGCAGGTCGGCGAGCGGGTCCCGGGCGAACAGCTCCCGCGCCCACTCGGGATCGCGCTGGAGCACGGCCGCCCGGACCCAGCCGGCGGTGACCTCCCGGGTCCAGTCGCCGAGCCCGGCCCGGACCAGCTCGGCGGGCGGGCGGCCGAGCAGCCGGGGCCAGACGGCGAGCGGGGTGCGGGCCACCATCTGCTGCAGCCACCACCCCTTGGCCCCGGTGCCGTGCGGCGGCCGGGCGCGGATGCCGTCGCGCTCCATCGCGGCGTCGCACTCGTCCGGCGGGGTCACCTCGATCCGGCGCCGCACCACGGTGAAGCAGCGCTCGGCCCGCTCGGCCATGCGCCGGGCCAGCCGGGAGTCCGGCAGGCGGGTGAGCAGGTCGGCGGCCCGGTGCCTGACCTCGCGGCGGCGGTCGTCGAGCGCGGCCTCCAGGAAGGGCTCGTCGGCGCCGGACAGGCCGTCGGCGAGGACCTCCAGGAAGGCGGCCCGGTCGTCGGGCGTCTCCTTCTCCCAGGTGGCGGCGAGCAGCTCGCGGGCGGCGGCGGGGTCGGCGGAGCGGAGCGCGGCCAGGTGGGCGCGGCGGTCGCCCGCCGTGCCCAGCTCCCACATCTCGCGCTCCGGCCGGGCCGCCGGGACCCGCGCCCCGGAGGCGCCCGTGACCGCCGTGTCCCCGGTGGCCTCCTGCTCCAGGAAGCCCCAGGCGGGGTTGAGGGCGGCCAGCCAGCGGCCCCGGCGCCCGGCGAGCACGCCCAGGAAGGGCCGGATCGAGCGGTCGCGGGCGGCGTGGTCGAGCAGCTCGGGCAGGAGCCGGGGCGGGACCCGGTGGCCGCGGGCGGCGGCGGCCGCCAGCCATTCGGGGAGCAGCCGGCTCTGCTCTCCGGCGAGGATGCGGGCCAGCCGGTTGGCCGCGGCGCGCGGGACGAGGGGCCGTTCCTCGGCCGGGGCGGGGTCCAGGGGCTCGCCCCGGCG